>NZ_LGUG01000009.1:207099-301886 GCF_001274715.1 Aneurinibacillus migulanus
AATGGAGCGGACAACGAGACTCGAACTCGCGACCCCGACCTTGGCAAGGTCGTGCTCTACCAACTGAGCTATGTCCGCGCATTTAAAGAAGCGGAAGGTTAGATAAAAAGCGGAAGCTCTTCTCTAACCTTCTACTTCCGGTAATGCGGGTGGAGGGACTTGAACCCCCACGCCGAAGCGCTAGATCCTAAGTCTAGTGCGTCTGCCAATTCCGCCACACCCGCATATTGAAATGGTGAGCCATACTGGACTCCGATGCGCACGATGCGCTAGGTTCTGCGTTAGGCACAGGACGTGCCTGCTTTTAGCAGAACTTCCTTATTACAAGGTGAGAGTCCATACGATGAATATTAACTACATAATGTTAACATTTCACAGTAATGGCTATTTACTAATGGTGAGCCATACTGGACTCGAACCAGTGACACCCTGATTAAAAGTCAGGTGCTCTACCAACTGAGCTAATGGCTCACAATGGCTGGGGTACCTGGATTCGAACCAGGGCATGACGGAGTCAAAGTCCGTTGCCTTACCGCTTGGCTATACCCCAATGTGAGTGGTGGAGGGGGACGGATTCGAACCGCCGAACCCTGAGGGAGCGGATTTACAGTCCGCCGCGTTTAGCCACTTCGCTACCCCTCCACATATATGAAAGATATTTTCTTGAGATGTTCGACTACTTTTGAACATAAGTGGTGGCTCGGGACGGAATCGAACCGCCGACACGAGGATTTTCAGTCCTCTGCTCTACCGACTGAGCTACCGAGCCAAACTAACATATGTATAAATCAAGTAAATAAATGGCGGAGCCGACGGGACTCCGACGCGCACGATGCGCTAGGTTCTGCGTTGCTCACAGGACGTGAGCGCTTGTAGCAGAACTTCCTCTCGGGTGAGAGGCCCGTTATACTACCTAAATTAAGTTAAATGGCGGAGCCGACGGGACTCGAACCCGCGACCTCCGGAGTGACAGTCCAGCGTGAACTCCAACTTCACCACGGCTCCGCAATATAAAGCAAATGGTGCCGGCGAAAGGAATTGAACCCTCAACCCCCTGATTACAAGTCAGGTGCTCTGCCAATTGAGCTACACCGGCATACTTCATTAATAAATGTAAGATATGGAGGATGACGGGATCGAACCGCCGACCCTCTGCTTGTAAGGCAGATGCTCTCCCAGCTGAGCTAATCCTCCATGACGCACAGGACGTGCGAACATCTTCAACCCCACAGGACGTGGCAAATATTGAAGATAAAATGGTGACCCGTAGGGGATTCGAACCCCTGAATGCATGCGTGAAAGGCATGTGAGTTAAGCCGCTTCTCCAACGGGCCAGCAAATGTTTCTCATTTTTAAAGAAATGGTGGCTCCGCAGGCCGGACTCGAACCAGCGACCGATCGGTTAACAGCCGATTGCTCTACCAACTGAGCTACTGCGGAACAGCAGGAGTGAATGCTTGTAGCACAACTTCCTTGTTTTCACTATGTAGTCGCTTCTCTACTCAAAAGTATTAGCAGCGACAGAAATTAATATATCATGTTTCATGAAGGAATGGCAAGCACTTTTTTAATTTTGAAGATCAAAGTAAGAAATTTATACATCTATATCTTATCACAGTACCTAGTTTGCCCTCCGTTCGTGAACAGAACCACGCTTAGTAAATCGATTCGCATAGCTCGATGCTACATAAGAATCCGGCTTGATTTTGGCTTCAATGCCCATTGCCTGAATACGCCCCACCATTTCCTTAATCAATTCTTTCGTTGCTCCCTGATTACCGATGTCAAGATGGATCGAAATCGTAAAGTCGGCTCCTTTATCTACATATGGAAGTAAAACATCTGAAATTCGTGTAACCATCTCCGGCGTTACATAATAAGCAATCTCCTGGCTAAGCGATGTCTCCAGCGAAATCTTTTCACGCAAGCTTTGAATCCGTCGCGGGACAATATAATCGCGCAAACATCCCCATGCTCCTTTACCGAGCCGATGAATCAGCACGGCCGAAGTGAATTTCGTATATGACTGATATCCATGCGAATCTGTTCCAATTGCCATGGCATACTGAGCCAAGGGATCCTGCTCCACAAAATGCAAAATGCGCTCAAACACATCCTCGAAGCTCACAAACTTCTCAGTCATGTTATAAAACATCTCCCGTTTATATGGCTTTTTCATATCCATAACAAACCTCCTGTTTTTGTTTGCCCATCCTTAGTGTTTGCTTTTGAAGCGAAAATAAAAGGACTATCTCAACATTGCTGAATGAGATAGCCCTTTTATTACCCTGCACTGTAAAAGCCAATTACATGGCCGGAAACATCTGTCTCGTCCAAAAAAAGAAATCCAGCGTAAAAACAGCATACCTGTCCCGGCCTTCCTCCCCTGCTTATTCGCTCGGTTCGAAAATCCATTTCAGGCATGTCGCTAACCCCTTTCATTCTTCCACTTCGATCCCTTACTTTATTATATTCATCGTACTACATTCGCGTTATCGTCCGAACAAGAAAAAGTTGTACTTTTGTAAAGCTATTATGAAAGTTATGTTGAGCGACCAAAACGCGGCTCTCTCTTCTCAACAAATGCCGCCACACCTTCCGGAAAATCAACCGGATCGATATACTGCGGATAACCCCGATGCCCGAATGCTACTTCCGTAAACGGCACACAACGTGCTACCGCTTCCTTGGCCGCCTGCAAAGAGTTCATCGACGCGCATGATATCCTCCGAGCCAAGTCCAATACGAAAGCCTCTGCATTGTCCTCATCCACTAGATAGTTCAGCAAGCCGAGATCATACGCTTCTTCCGCTTTAAATAAACGTCCTGTAAAGATTAAGTCTTTTGTGCGGCTCGGTCCAATTAGATTCACCAAACGCTGCGAAAAACGCTGGCTAATCGTAATACCCAACTTTCCAATCGGAATGCCTAGCAACGCATCCGGTGAACCTACACGCAAATCGCAAGAAAGAGCCAATTCTAACCCTGCTCCCATAGAAGGTCCAGTAATAAAGGCTATCGTCGGAATCCGCAGATACTCAAATGAGGTGATTGCGTCCTCCATAACTACAAACGCCTCGTTCGCTTCTTCAATTGACATCTTGTTAAATGCTTTAATGTCTGATCCAACGGTAAATTGCTTGCCTTCCCCTCGTAAAATCACCGTTTTAATCTTCTCGTTCTTCTCGATCTTTCTGCCTATATCGGCCAGTGCTTTCCACATTTCTGGCGTCATAGCATTTTTAATCCATGAGCGTTTAATGGTTACAATTGCAAGACCTGCCGTCTCTTGCCATACGATTTTCGCTCCATCTTCAAAACGAATTGTTTCTACTTTCAAACCATCACCCCATTTTTGTTTGTCTCTTTCCTCAAATTGTTCTTTTTTACAAAAGGCTTGTTCACTTTCTTTATCATTATATTATAATTTTTCCTAAATTTCTCAATAATACTGGACAGAAGAATTGTTTATTGTGTAATTTATAAATAATATAAATTTTCTCATAAATTTTAAGGAGGCTTTCATGGAAAAATTTTTATCCGTAATAAGTGATATTGTCTGGGGACCGCCTCTACTGATTCTGTTGGTCGGAACAGGTATTTATTTAACATTTCGCCTTTCCTTCCTACAATTCATCGAGCTCCCGCATGCATTAAAGCTTGCTTTCTCTAGAAATCAAGACAATTCCTCCAAAGGCGACATCTCGCACTTCCAATCGCTTATGACTGCCCTGGCAGCTACCATTGGTACCGGTAATATCGCCGGTGTAGCAACCGCGGTCGTAGCAGGCGGACCAGGAGCCGTATTCTGGATGTGGATTACTGCTGTCTTCGGTATGGCAACCAAGTATGCAGAAGCCATATTAGCTGTAAAGTACCGCATTACCGGAGAAAACGGTCAAATGTCCGGCGGTCCGATGTATTATATTGAGCGCGGGCTCGGTTGGAAATGGCTTGCTGTCTGTTTCGCCTTCCTTGGTTCGCTTGCGGCGTTCGGTATCGGCAGCTCTGTACAATCCAACTCCGTTGCTTCATCAGTACAAGCCAGCTTCGGTGTCAACCCGTGGATTACGGCTACTGTTCTTACTGCTATTACAGCACTTGTCATTCTTGGCGGCATTAAAAGCATCGGTCGTGCCGCAAGCGTCATCGTGCCATTTATGGCTATTTTTTACGTACTAGGCGGACTTGTTATTATTTTTATGCATATTGATAAAGTGCCTGCCACAATTAGTTTGATTTTTACCGATGCTTTTACTGGTCAAGCAATGGCAGGCGGCGCTATTGGAACTGTCATCCGTTACGGAGTGGCACGCGGCGTATTCTCGAATGAGGCTGGTATGGGTTCCGCACCGATTGCGGCTGCGGCGGCCAAGACCGACCATCCAGGCCGTCAGGCACTTGTATCGATGACAGGAACCTTCCTCGATACCATCGTTGTGTGTTCGATTACCGGAATTACGCTCGTTATGAGTGGACTGTATACCGACAAGAAGCTTGAGGGTGCTGCACTAACGACAGAAGCATTCAGCCAGATGCTGCCGGGGCCGGGCGGTTGGATTGTTACGATTGGTCTTATCTTTTTCGCTTACTCCACCGTGCTTGGCTGGTCTTACTATGGGGAGAAATGCTTCGAGTATCTATTCGGCAATAAATCGGTAGTAGGATACCGTATCGTTTATACGGGCTCCGTATTTCTCGGTGCAGTCGCCAACCTTGGATTGGTGTGGTCCATCGCCGATATTTTCAACGGATTGATGGCGCTGCCCAATCTTATTGGTCTACTTGCACTCTCCGGGGTAGTCGTGGCCGAGACAAGACACTACCGCAAACATGTGAAACGTACATCACCGGATAATCCATCCAATCGAGTCGGAGCGTGACTGGCTAACTTAGAACAAAAGGGGTGCTTACTTAAGATAAGTACCCCTTTTTTATCACTTTTTACTTACACTCAGGTATAACCATTACAGGACATGGCGATTCATAGAGCACACCATGACTGACGCTGCCCAGCACGGTTCCCCTGACTGCTCCCATGCCGCGTGAACCCATGGCGATGCATCTGACGTTCTGTTCTTTCGCTTCAGAAAGGATTTCTTTCTTCGGGCTACCCACACGCACTTTCACGTCAAATTCGACACCATATCCACGCAGTTCCTCTATGGCAGAAGCAAGCGCCTCTTCGCTCATTTCTTTTCTGTATTCTTCAACTTGTTCGCGGCTAAAAAATCGGCGGGTGTTAAATGTGTCAAAGTCGTATTGTACGTTCAGCAAAATAACTTTCTCACCAAATGCTTTTGCCATTTCTGCTGCCTCTTCCAGCGCATGCAATGCATGCTTCGAACCATCGATCGGAACCAGAATGTGCTTCCCCATCCCTACATCCCCTTTTTCCTGTTCTCACTCTTCAATATATCTCTTGACGCTTGTTGGACGGGATCCCATACTCCCGAAAACGGAGGAGCATACGCTAGGTCCAAATCTACCACTTCTTCGATTGTCATGCCGGCCGTAATGGCGGTAGCCAGCGTATCGATTCGCTTCGTTCCGGCATACCCTACAAGCTGCGCTCCAAGCAGCGTATGATCATCCGTCGAATAAAGAAGCTTTATATATAACTTTCTGGCATCAGGGTAATACCCTGCATGGTCTTTTGTACGATGTACAACACACCCAAAAGCAAGGCCAAGCTTACGTGCTTCGTCTTCATTTAACCCAGTTCGGGCTAATTCTAAGTCAAATACCTTCAGGATGGCCGTACCCAAAACACCAGGAAAGAGCTTTTCGTGTCCGGCCATGTTGTAGCCTGCAATATTTCCCTGCTTGTTCGCGGTCGTTCCCAGCGGGATATAATCTCCCGTCTTCTTCAACATGTGATACTGTGTTGCACAGTCACCGGCGGCATAAATACCTGACACGCTTGTCTCCATTTTCTCGTTGACTTCAATCGCATTAATCAGCCCCGTACCAATCCCCGCTGCAATCGCCAGCTCGCTGTTTGGAATAATACCCACGGCAATAATGACCATATCTGCGGGAAAGCTGGATGTTTTCGTCACTACTTCCTTAACGCATCCACCTTCGCCTCTAAGCTCGATGACATCTTCTTTTACAAATACGTCAACACCCTGCAGCTTCAATTCTTCTTCTGCAAGTTTGGCCATGTCAGGATCAAATGGATTTAACAGCTGAGCACCTTTCGTCAGCAATGTGACTTTGCATCCTTTATGCGTCAGTGTCTCCGCCATCTCCAGGCCGATGTAACCCCCGCCTATAATGACTACCTTTTCGGCCATTTTTCCTTCCAGCCATGTGCTAATTCTCACTGCATCCTCCATCGTATTGACTGGAAACACGCCTTTCAGCTTATCCCCAGGCCAATCCGGAAGGCGCGGGCGAGCACCCGTAGCAATCAGAAGCTTATCATACTGGTGCTCTTCATCTTTTTCGTTTTTACGCACAGTGATGACCTTGTCCCACGGGTGGATGGCCGTAACTTCACTGCAGGTATGCAAATTTACTTTGAACTTTTCACGCAACACTTCGGGTGGAAGTGCTTTAAGGTGTTCCGCTTCAGGGATGATTCCTCCTATATAATAAGGCAATCCGCATTTCGCATAAGAAATGATGTCTTCTTTTTCGAATACGATAATATCTGCTTCGGAGTCCAGACGGCGAATTTGCGTCGCTGCACTGAGCCCCGCCGCATCCCCGCCGATGATCACATGGCGCGTCACAACCTCAACTCCTTTTCACCGCTATTCCTTCAGACCAGCATTGCCTTCTATAGTTGCTCCTTCTACAATCAAATCCAGTTCCCCTGTCTCCGGATGGATAACCAATCCATGTACAGGAATACCGACTGGGAACATCGGATGCTTCTCAATATTTTCTACCGTTTGTCTTACGCTATCCTCTACGCTCTCAAAGCCTGTCAACCATTTGTCCAGCTCGACTCCAGCATGTCGTAATGTATCAATTCTATCTTCAGAAACACCGTTTTTCTTTGCTTTCTCAATAACAGATTCCGAGTTCAGGCTCGTCATACCACAATCGTGATGACCGATAACGAATACTTCTCTCGCCTGCAGTTCGTAAACAGCGACCAGAATGCTTCGCATAATACTACCGAAAGGATGCGTCACCATTGCTCCTGCATTTCTGATGATTTTAGCATCGCCGTTTCGCAGGTTCATAGCACGGTGCAAAAGCTCAACAAGCCGAGTATCCATACAGGTAAGAATAACAATGCCTTTATCAGGATATTTCGTCGTTCGGAATTCTTCGTATTTCCTACCTTCAACAAATTTTTGATTGTATGACATAATCTCTGATAATACTGACATAAGCTTCCTCCTTTTTTGCTCCACTGATGCTGTTTTCTTTTTATTTTACCGCACGTATCTTCATTTCACCACTGCATACGACTTTTCCAGCATATTGCATATCGATAAAGCAGAAAACAAAATGAGCGGTTATGCTGGATATAAAAAGAAGAAAGATCATAACGTTTCCTTGCCGGCTCGTACGTAACCAGCAAACGATGACGCATACCCTGCTGTAAATAATTGATAAAATCCCGGGTCTCTTCAGAGTCAAGTACCGTAACGTACGCATATAGCGAATGGTTCAACGGATCATCCCATACGCTGACACCCGCACACGAGTATTGTGTAACGATATTCATATCATTCAGTAAGGAAAGTGCAGGAAACAATTGTGTATCCACTTCATCGTTCAGGAAGGATACCGTTTCTTTTTGTTTTTTTATGAACTTCTGCCGCTTTTCCCATTCATCCACCTCTCGTCTCTTACGCATCCAGCGTTCTTGCGAATGAATGGACAGCACATGCTCATCAAATTCTTCTCCCCGGCTCACAGCTCTTCCCCCTTGTGTATTTTTATTTATTGTACTATGTAGCTTCCGGGTATAAAAACAAAAGAGAGAGGGTATGCAAGAACCCTCTCTCTTCGTATGTGATGCTATCAGTTAGCTGCTGAAAAATCTGCTGCTGGAGCGGCTTGAACGTTTACGTTTGTAATGAGAATGTCCGTAGTGGGAATGTCCAGAGTCTGAATGGCGACGGGGACGACGGTGATAATCGCTGCTGCTGTACTGGCGGTAACCATGCTTCTTGTTTTTCCCCAATAGTTTCATTACATCTTTAAAAAAAGACATGCCATCTTATCTCCTTTGTCCGTTAGTTATCTTTCCATACGTAAAAATATATGCCGGGTTACAAAAAATAAACAGGTATGTCCGCTTTTTTTTCACCACCGGATAACGGATAATAGATACGTGCCATGCAGTAAAATGCTGGATAAAAGGTGAAAGGAGTTTTTCCGATGTCGATTATCTACTGTCTATGTCCAGCCTCCTATTGGGAAAATTTCAGAAACGAACAGGAATATATTCCACGCGATTACGAGCAGGAAGGCTTCATTCATGCAACCAAGGGAGATGATCTGCTTATCAAAGTAGCGGACCGGGTGTATAAAGATTTCACAGATGAACTGCTTTTACTTGTTATTGATGAAGAAAAAGTTACAGCGGAAGTGAAATATGAGCAAGCAAAAGATGGCAACCTGTATCCCCATATCTACGGTCCACTAAATACGAATGCAATTGCTGAAATTAAACAAATGACTCAAACAAAAAACGGCTGGTCCATCGGATAACCTCCGATGCCAGCCGTTTTCTCTATATATGATTCGGATGTGCTCCATCCCATACAATCTGGCGATAATTCTCTGGATCAGTATCGCCTTCCGTGTTAAATACAAGAATAATGGAATCTTTATTCAAGCCTAGTTTGTACCGAGCTTCTCGTAGCCGCTCGTCCCGCATCAAAAGGCTGGCCAGCCCGCTTGTCACCGCGCCTGATTCCCCCGAAATTATTCTCGCATCGTCTCCAAGCGGATTGCCTAGTAGACGCATGCCATGTGCAGCAGTAAAGTCAGGGCACGAAATGAACATATCACTGTAGTCTCGTATCATGCTCCAGGAAAGCGGATTCGGCTCACCGCAGGCCAGACCTGCCATAATCGTATCCATCGAACCTGTCACATATTCTCGCTGACCACTCGGCGCCATTGCAGAACGATAATGACAATCTGCTTTAGTAGGCTCCACGATTACTGTAATCGGTTTTTCTTCCCCAAATTGATTTACCAGGAGTCCTATCACTGCACCCGCAATAGAGCCGACGCCGACCTGAATAAATACATGCGTTGGTTTGTCTTCTCCATCAGCCTGCATTTGTTCTAGTGCTTCGACCACCATTGTCATATATCCTTGCATGATATAAGAAGGAATTTCTTCATACCCATCCCAGGTCGTATCCTGAACTAAAACCCAGTCATTTATCTCCGCATGCTTTTTCATCAAGCGAACCGTATCATCATAATTTAAATCGGTGATTTGTGCAGTAGCACCTGCACGACGAATATTTTCAAGCCGGATGTCAGCCGATCCTTTCGGCATATAAATAACCGATTTCTGGCCAAACTGCGTAGCGGACCAAGCTACGCCTCTACCATGATTGCCATCTGTCGCTGAAGCGAATGTAATGGAGCCCAGTTCATGCTTTACTTCCGGCGATTGCAGTTCCGCAAATGAAAGCGTTCCGATATCTCGCCCTAGCCTATTAGCCAAATACTGGCCAATCGCATACGAACCCCCAAGCGCTTTAAATGCATTTAATCCGAAACGATACGACTCATCTTTTACATAAAGCTTGCCTACTCCGAGATGTTGAGCCAAATTACGAAGACTACGTAACGGGGTCGGCGTGTAGCCATCGAACGTCTGGTGAAATGCCCGTACCTTTTCTGCCTCCTCCGTGGTAAAAAGCGGCATTGCTACCTTTTCACCTGTTTGTCGCACCCGGTCATTCCATGTCCATCGAAAGGTGTCCATACCATATCCCTCCTTCTCCACTATTCTATAAAAAGCAATTCGACACTCCTCCTAGTTTTCCTACAGGAGGCTGTATATTGGGTATTCAATGCAGTTTATGAATGACTAATCTGCAAGCTCGATATTCCGAGTTTCCGGTCCAAAAAATGCAACAGCCAACACCCCGATAAGAATGACAATAAAAAACATGGAAAAAATCCAGGTAAGACTTACACCGTTCTTTACCAGCAGACCAACCAGCAACGGTGCCACAATACCTCCGACACGGCCGCAGGAAGCCGCCATCCCTGCGCCTGTAGAACGAATGCGTGTTGGATACAATTCTGGCGTATATGCATATAAGCCGCCCCACGCTCCCAGATTAAAGAAAGATAGCAATATACCGGCCGTAAGCAATGAGGCAAGCGAACCCGCGCTGCCGAACCAAAGCGCGCTTAGCGCGGTCATTGACAGGTACAATACGAGCACGAACTTCCGACCGTATCGCTCGATAAAATAGGCAGCCGTAAAATAGCCAGGAAGCTGCGCTAGTGTCATAATCAACACATACTCAAAGCTTTTAATCAGACTAAAGCCTTTTATAACCATCACGGTCGGCAGCCAGAGAAACATGCCGTAATAAGAAAAAACGACTGTAAACCATAGCACCCATAACATGACCGTCGATTTGCGATGCTCCTTCGTCCAGATAGAAGCCAGATTACGGGTGAAGGAAGGTGTTTCCTTGGAACGATTCGCAATATGACGAGGCGAATCAGAAATAGCTTTTCGTAGATACACAGCATACAGGGCAGGTACTGCCCCGATAACGAAAGCAGCCTGCCAACCATATTTCGGTATAACGAAATACGCAATCAATGCGGCCAAAATCCAGCCTCCTGCCCAGAAACTCTCCAGCAGTACCACCGCTCGGCCTCTATCCGATGCTGGCATGCTCTCCGATACGAGCGTGGATGCTACCGGAAGCTCTCCTCCTAAGCCAAAACCTGCAATAAAGCGTAACAGGCACAGTACGGCGAAAGACGTCGCCAGCGCGGAAAGCCCCGTAGCCAGCGAAAAAATCAACAAGGTTGTAAGCAATACTGCTTTTCTTCCATATCGGTCCGCTAATATACCTGCCATCGCCGCGCCGACGGCCATTCCAATCGAGTTGATGCTCGTCAGCCACCCGACCTGCTCCGGGGTCAGTCCCCAGGCCACCGTAAGCGCTGCGACAATAAATGAAATAATGCCGACATCCATCGCATCGAACAGCCAGCTCATCCCTGCGCTCACCAGCAGTTTGCGCTGGCCTGGACTGCTTGTAGATAGAATATTCATTGCAGATGAACCCCTTTTTCTTATTGTTTTGACTTTATTCTATTAATGTATCCTATCGCGGTCGGATGATAAATACGAAGTTTATCTGCGATGTGCCGTATGTATTCATACCTTATATATAAAAGAAAAGAGGAAGCTGCCGGGAAAAAGAGAAGGAGGAAAGCAAGTAGGCAACACTACATGCTTGTTTTCTCTGTATTTCTCCATCCTTCATCTTTCCCGGCAACTTCCCTCTTCCAAAAAAAGTTAAACAACCGTTTAATACTTGAAAAACTGGTGAAGCATGTGCTAAACATAGCTTCTTTCTGAAAAAAGGACGCGCAGAGACGCCCGCGAGTTTTTCTTACGTGACATTCTCTGATATATTTTTCGTTACCTTCTTCGGTTCTGGACCATGCGAATACAGACTATGCAATATCATACCAAGCACAACGAGGAGCATACCCACCCAGGACCATAATGTAGGGAGCGGTGTTGATAACAGCAGCACCTCTCCAAGCAAAGCAAACAACACTTCTCCGGATTGGGTAGCCTCTACAGCTGCCAACCTGTTCGCATTGCCTTTTACCATATCGGTCGCCGCAAAAAACAGAACGGTAGCGATAACACCTGAGCTAACGGCTACAACAATGGATTGCATCGTCTGCCCGGCACTCGGCGGCCCAGCGATAGCCCATCCGTAACCTGCTAACAACAGCCAAAACGGCAGGCTAGCTAGTGTCATTCCCAATACGCGTTGATACGCGTCAATTTCTCTCCCGCATACTTCCATCATCTTGCGATTGCCCAACGGATAGGCAAATGCCGCCAGCGCCACTGGCAGGATACCAAGCAACAACTCGGTTTGCGAAATGCTTTTTGCATGCTCTATCTGCATGACAGCTACACCTAGCAGAATCACGCAAGATAGAAGAAGACCCTTTATCGGCAACTTTCCTCGTATGTTAATCGGCCCATGCGGCGTATTGATGCGCTCATGGAAGAACGGGACGAGCAGTGAACCCGCTATAATCGTCACCTGCCATGTCCCTGCGATAAGCCAGCCCGGGCCGTATGCCGCAGCAAAGCTCAACGGCGCGTAAAACAGTACAAATCCGATGAAGCTCCATATAAACCATGGACCAGGATGACGACGCATATGGGTTAGCAGCACGCCTAAATTTCTCCGCTTCATCACAATAAGAAGCAAGAATGGCACCATAAATAAATAACGCAGCGAAGCGCTCCAAATCCAATGCCCTCCGGATATATCCATGGCTCGATTCAGCACAAAAGTAAACGCAAAGAAAAACGATGCCAGTAAACCGTATACAATCGGTCTCACCTTATCTCCCCCTGATCATTTCTTTATTTCTTTGCCGTACCTACCATACGGATTCACTAGTATCTTTTCACCAGCACGCTTTTCTGTTTCTCTTAATCTTCTATCTTCTTTCTTAAATCATACTAAACTAATTTATTATTTTCTGACAACCTTGTGGAAACATCTATTCAAATCATATACAGTTTTGTAGAAAAGGAAAAACAAGGAGGAAAATACATTGAAAAAGCTGCGCATATTGGTTTCCTTCATGCTTGTGTTGTCCTTAAGCTTTGTAAGCCTTACCGTAACTACGGCTCCTCAGGTTCAGGCGAAAAGCAGTTATGAAACTTTCTGGTCCAGGGTTGTGCCAGGCGTGAGTATCCCTGGTTTAACCAAAGGTTATATACCGCAGGGCATTGCTTATGTAAAAGATCACGACAAGATTTTAATGTCCCATTACCGCGATGATAAAAAACCGGCGACCATCTCTATTTCGAATGCAAGCAAAAAGAAGTTCGAGAAAAATGTGCTTCTCTATTCCGCTAAAAACAAACCGTACACTGGCCATGCCGGAGGAGTCGCAGCTAGCAGGAAGCACGTCTGGATCTCTTCCGAAGGCAAGCTGCGCCGTCTAAGCTTGAATAAAGTGCTGAAAAGCAAAGATGATGCTAAGCTTATATTCGATGCTACGTTTAACACGCCAACTAAAGCTTCCTTTACAAGCTATTCCAACGGAGTGCTCTGGGTGGGTACTTTCGTCAAGAAAGGGACCAGCCATGTCGTCGGCTATAAGCTTGACAGCAAAACCGATTTGCCTGTATCCAATACACCAAACTATTCCATTACTATTCCCCATTACATTCAGGGAATCGCCGTACGTGATAATGAAATTATTCTTAGCCAATCATACGGCCGGGCAAACGACAGTAAGCTGCTGCGCTATAAGAATGTATTGGAGGCTAAAGCTGACGGGAACAGAACAATAAACGGAAAAAAAGTACCAAACTGGAATCTTAGTAAATCCCGCCTAAAGTCTTCGATTACAATGCCGCCACTCTCGCAAAATATAGCTCAAAACGGAAAATATCTGTACATCCAATTCGAATCTGGTGCGCCTAAATACAAAAAAGGCAGCAAGCTTCGGTTGACCAAAGTGCAGAATTTCAAATTGTAGCTTCTATTTATATAACAAAACGTAAAGGGACACTCTTACATGGAGAACGTCCCTTTACTCTTTTCTTGACCATATCATAGGATAAGAACGGCAGCCGTATCAACATTGTTAATCAAACCACCATGACTTTATAAGCGCCACATATTCACGTACGAACAATTTTACCTTTACCGAATCCGGTGTCGGTGCAGCAAGGATTTGTGCCTTGATACCGGCACGTTCAGCCAACAGCTTGGCGCGTAGCGTGTGAAAATCGTTCGTCACAAGTACAGCTTGATCCGAAGTCATCAACGGTCTGGAGAATCGAATATTTTCTGCTGTCGATCTAGCTTTATCCTCTACTAAAATCCGCTGTGCTGCAATGCCATTCGCAAGCAAGAATTTTTGCATAGCTACCGCTTCCGGAAAATCTTCATTCACGCCCTGTCCGCCAGAGACAATGACTTTCGTATGCGGATTATGCTTCAGATAAGCTAGTCCTGCATCCATCCTATATTGAAGCGAAGGCGACATCTTATCTCCCCACAAAGCAGCTCCAAGAATAATCATATACTCAGAGCCTGGTTGCGGTTGCTGCCTAGCCGTATACATAATAGCCGCATGCGCCCCAACAACATAGCATATCGGAAGCAGCAAGAGAACTCCTATCAACGTTAACGCCCTCTTTCTCATCGATTTTCGCTTTTCACTTACACGTACTCTTTCTGTTTGCCACATCTCCTCTGTTCCCACCTGTCCGCATTTTGTATGATATGCCGCTATTATTTACAATTTAAACTGGCTTACAATGTTTTTCAATTCCTCTACTAATTTAAAATCAATACTGGGCATAAAAAAAGAGCAGTAAACGCTTACTGCTCTTATCCAATATTCGTCATGCTAAGAAGTTTAGTACTTTGCCAGGCTCTTAGCATCTTACAATGCTTCAAGCGCTTCCTTCTGCCTTAAATGATGAGTAAAATGCATCGGTACCAGCTGGAACCATTCTACCGCATTCAAGCAGCCGAAGGCTGGATGTTCAATTTTTCTGTCTGCAGGAATACTAGCCAACCGTCGCTCCACGTTCCGCATTTCATCAATGACCTGTAGCATCCGCCCTTTAATCTCCTGTTTATCGGTGGAATAATCAGGCGTATATCCGGGTCTAGTTGGTACCTTAATTTTGATGGGCGGAAACGCGCCTGCTGCGAATACAGCTGCCCCAGCCTCTGTTTTCTCGCCATCGGATACCGAGCGCCCCAGCTCACACTCTTCTATCGCTTTGATCTGCATGTGAAAAGCGGCCATAATGAGATGATTATACAATTGGCTTAATGACCATTCCTCCGCAGACGGCTTACGTCTGAATTTCTCAGGCGAATAATTATCCAGCTCAGCAATATAATACCCCGCCACTTCTTCAAACGTTCGTAATGTATCTTTTGTATTCATTTTTTTCCGTCTCCTTTGGTTTGTTGGAATTTAGTCTCACTTACTTTGCTTATGAGACTACTATACCGGAGGGCTACTGACACCATTATGTCAGCAGCTTTCTATACTTTTTTGTCTAATTCCAAGCATCGCTTCAGCCTCTTCTCTAATCCTATCCGCAAGAGATTGTGGCTCGATAACTTTCACCTTACTGCCCCAGCTTAACAACCAATGGAATACCTCTTCTGCTTGCCGTACCTGAAGTGTGACATGCAGACCGTCCTCTTTCATCTTGTATGTATGGAGGTAGAAATAACGTGTTTCCATCACTCTATCCTGCACTGATGCATCAAATATGACATGAATAGAGAACGGCATATCCTGGTCGGGTATGTACTTTTGCAACTCAAAGCCATCCAGTTTTTCGAATGTTTCTGCTTCACATATGAGTCCGTCCATCCGTTCCAGACGAAAATGACGAATATCCTTTCTCAACAGGCAATACGCCACTAGGTACCAGATACCCGAGATATTAACCAATCCGTACGGATGAACCGTCCGTCTCCCAGATTGCAAATTATTCTGCTCAAATTTTTTTCTATAGCCAAAAGAAACCGTCCGCTTCCCCATAATAGCTGTACGTAAAGAAACCAATTTACTTTCATAATCCGCGTATGCTTGGGCTTCCGGAAAAAAGGAACCTGGAAGGAATCGCACGGTCTCCTTGAGACGAATTACTTCTTCTTGTTGACTAGCAGGCAAGACTGCTTCCAGTTTCTCCTGCGCCGTTCGCGCATGCTGCCGAAACTCCCCATCCAGATTTTGTTCAACATAACCACTTCCAAGCAGCAGGGTCATCGCTTCTTCCGGCTTTAAACGGATAGGCGGAAGAAAGTATCCCTCCATCAGAGAGTATCCTTTTCCTGGTACTGCCGTGAGGGGAACACCTGATTCGCTTAACGCTTGCATATCCCGGTATATCGTGCGCTTACATGTCTCGAACTTCTCCGCCAAATCCTCTGCCCGACAGAAATCACGCGTTCTCAGCTCCAGCATAATCGCCAACAACCTATCCGTTCGATTCATCGTTTCTCCTCGCTTCCCCTCTCTGTCTCGTCGGTTCCAAGCTCCCCGCGAAAAGCTTTGTTAAGAATCCCCTGCTTTACGGTGTCCAACTTTTCTTCAACTTCTGAGATAATATGCACCTCTTGACTCAAAGCATTCAGTAGCTTCGCTATTTTCTTTGCGATTCGTTCTTGTTCCTCTACCGGTGGCACTGGTATTTTCAGCTCTAGAAACTCTTTATTTCTGACCGAAGGAGCGTTATGCCCCTTCGCCCTTATATTTAACTCATTCGTCACAGAAGGTGCCAGCAAATAATAATACAGATAGTCCGCCTGGACGACCTTGTTTTTCCTGCATACATAAAATGCCGTTGAGGCGACCAGCGCCGGATCATCTGATAGCACTTGTGCAACGTTCATGAGATACGGACGTACCAGAGAGATGATAACATCTCCCTGATGTACGGCTCTCCTAGCTCTGTTCGGTGCCTCAGATACATCAATTAACTTCGGTTCTTTTATTGTAAACTTACGGTTGTCAATCGAATCGATATCTATATATAGAAACTCTTTACAATGCAGCTTCGCTGGATCGCGCGATACCATCGGTGGTAAGAAGTCTTTCAGGCGGAGCCAAGCCCAATTTTTCGGTATATGATATGGCTGTGTATTTTCCGAAACCGGTTCCGCTTTTATCCATTGTCCGACAGTCTCAAGTACACTCTTCTCTTCTGACAGATTCGTATTCAGCTCTCCCCGAAATGCCCGATCTAAAATAGACGCCCGGCGAAGTTCCACCGACTCTCTTACTTCCTCAATTATTTGCGCTGCCTCTTCCACTTTCACAAAAAGTCTCTCCACCTTCTTTACAATTCGTTTTTGTTCACCTGGAGGAGCGAGAGGTAGCTTATAGTCCTGTATGTTTGCTAGCTTAATATAGTTCGTCGTAGAACCAAATTGTTTATCTTTATTATGCCGGTTCCATTCAAGTAACAGATGATAGTATACGTACTTCATAGAGACCTTTTCGCTTGTTAACACGTACGTACGCTGGTATGCTTCGAATTTTCCATTATAATATAAAACTAACCCTACATTTGCCCCGTTACCCGGCAGCAAAACCGCTTCACCTTCAAATGAATACGTATCGCTTCTGATAGGAGCAGCTGCACAGGTAAAAAAAGGATACGCCCCTTCCTTGTTCCCATGGCTTGCATCCTTTTTCCCTGCTTTTATGTTCACAAGGGAGCCTAGGCGAAACCATGCCCAATTCTCGGGCACTTCATATGGTCTTTCTTCTTCTGGAAGCCATGCGTCTTCCCACTTTTCTTCAATGATCTTTCGAGCCTTACTCACTGCTTATCACCCCGGAGGTTACAGCAACTCTCATTTCTTGTGGGCAAGCCCTCAGACGCGAGGTCGGCTCCTCTACCGATTTCAATTCGGCAATTACTTCATTCAATAAAGAAATCGCCTGTTTCAGCTTATCTACTGCCTCCTCCGTCGAATCAATCGGATCAAGCAAATCGCCGTAGGTGGACAGCGACTCATCGACAATCAGTCCGATATCAAGGCTGTCGCCTTTTTTCGCAATATCTTCCCGCGTAAACATATTCCAGCGCTCATCTTCAACCGCATGGCGATTATCAGCTGTATACGCCTGAACAAACCCGTCAAAATGACTTTCTGTTAGCGGATTTCGTTTTCCGAACGAAGGCATATTCGTCCGCAGGTCATATACCCATACTTCAGTTGTACCGCCCATCTCTTCCTTCTCGCGAGTAAAGAATAAGACGTTTGTCTTTATACCTTGTGCATAGAAAATACCTGTCGGCAATCGCAAAATAGTATGCAGATTACACTTATTCATCAGTTCACGTCGTATCTCTGTACCTACGCCGCCTTCAAACAGCACACTATCAGGTAAAACGACGGCTGCACGTGCTTTTTTGTTTGCTTTTAGCGACTGATAAATATGCTGCAAAAAGTTCAATTGTTTGTTTGACGTTGGAAATGTAAAGTCCTGCCGCGTCGTCTGTTCTCCACCCCTTTTCGTACCGAAAGGAGGATTCGTGAGAATAACATCATATTTTTGTAAGGGATCGTCTTGGGGGGAAAGTGCATCTCCCAGGGTAAGTTCACCATGAATATCATGCAGTAGCGCGTTCATCGTCGCTAACCGGTGCGTATCCTTTACAAGTTCAATGCCGGAGAACGCTTTATACTTCTGAAATCGCACTTCATCCTGGGATAGCTCACAATAATTAGCTGTTTGACTACGAACATGACGGTCCGCTGCTATCATAAAGCCGAATGTGCCTGCTGCAGGGTCATGACAACACTCGCCCGCTTTTGGATTTATCAGTTTGACGATCGTATCGATGAGTACGCGCGGGGTGAAATATTGGCCTGCACCTGCCTTCACCTCATTCGCATTCTTCTCTAGTAACCCTTCATATAGATCTCCCAGGCCTTCCTGCCTTGCACTATACCAATCGAGAGCATCAATCGATGCAATGATTTTTGCCAGATTCCTCGGCTCGCTAATATGTGTTGCCGCACCAGTATAAATTTCTTTTAACAGGGAATTTTCAGCCTTCCCCAAGTCAAGCAATAATCGTCGGTAATGCTCTTTCAATTCAATGCCGTCTTTTGATATTAGAGAATCCCAACGATATATTTCTTTGATCATATAATCCTGTCCGGTCTCTTTCATCATTTTTAGGAATAACAAGTAGGTTAATTCCGTAACGTACTGATGATACGTAATTCCGTCATCCCGTAGCACATTACATAAATTCCAAAGTTTTTGTACCATTTCCCGGTTTGTCATCTATGCTTGCTCCTTTATAGGCGTTTTACTTTATTAGCTTCCTATATAGATTAACTTTACTATCTCTCTCTTCTTTCGTACACAACATGCTCAAGGCTACAGACATAACTGCAATTTTTCCTGTGCATGGGAGTCCTACTTTGTTATCATACATTACGAGGAATAGTTTTTCCCTGATGCAACAAACCGGGATGAAAGGGTGATTTAGATAGTATTATGAGCATAAAAAAGATATTCTTTTCCTTCCTACTGCTCGCCATTTTCAGTGTTTTTGCCGCCTTCGGCTATTATGTATACGCTTTTCAATCTTTCTCGAAGAACATCAACCATGATTCGCATACATCTACGTCTCTTCCTGAATGGCAAGGCGAAGAGCCTGTAAATATCCTGCTCATGGGAGCGGATACGAGAGACGGAGAGGACGCTGGCCGCTCCGATTCTATCATGCTACTCCATATCAATCCTGTTAACGGTCAAGCTTATTTGTTCTCCATTCTACGCGATTCGTGGATAAAGATACCGGGCCACAAATCGAACCGGATTAATACGGCTTTCGCACTGGGAGGCCCGGAGCTTATGGCCCAATCCGTAGAAAAGCTAACCGGTCTGCCGATTCATTATTACCTTACTACTGATTTTCAGGGCTTCGAAAAAGTTGTAGATGCGCTTGGAGGCATTGATTTGTATGTAGAGAAAGATATGGAGTATTACTTATATGAGAACAACGGATATTATGACATTGTTTTAAAGCAAGGCCAACAACACCTGGACGGACGTAAAGCACTACAGTACGTACGGTTCCGCCACGATGCAACAGGAGACTATACACGTACAGAACGTCAGCGCAAATTCTTAAAGGCACTTGCCGAGAAAGCCAAAAACGGTACAACCGTTTTTAAGGTACCAAAAATTCTGGAGGAAATCTCTCCATATCTTACAACCAATATGGATTCGCACGATATGCTTCGCTTGGCTTCCCTTGCTTATAAAGTACAGTGGAGTGAATTGAACACGGGACAAATCCCGCCATCGTCTATATTAAAGGAGAAAACGATCCGCGGAGCTAAGGTTATTGATCCGAAAATCGAGAAAACAAAGAAGTACCTACAGGAGCTATTGCATATAAAGTCAGAGGACGAATCACTATAAAGCAAAACTTCCATCAGTTGGACTTTCCTTATCTCCCACTGATAGTTAGTTGCACTTATCTGGGTTCTTAGGGGCGGTAGCAAGCTACCGCCCCTAAGATTCACATTTACCATATCCGTGGGTTTACCATATAGAAGAAACGTTGCATTTGTTCAGTTGATATCTCTCGACCGATACGCGCCATGGCAAAATTGGCAGCATGGGCATGAATGTCAGGATCGTCTGGATATACCTCCTCCATTCCCGAAGACATGAGTAGCTGCTTGAGCATACTTTTATACTCATACACATCCAACCCGCTATTCTTCAAATCCCAGTGCCAGTAATATTCGAAAGCAAGCACGATCCTTCTCTCGATGTCCTCGTCATCACGGAACAACCGTTGCAGAATAGAGCGGGCGATCTGCTGGCCACGATAAGGAGGGGACACCTCCAGAACTCCCATCACACGAACATAAGACAATAAAGACCACCGCTCCACAGGTTCAGGCGACAAAAGCGTAGCGTACCCAATCACCTCTTCTTCATGAATGGCGATGCAGACCTGTGTATACGGCTCTGCAAGCAATCCCTGTAGACGAGAATACTGTTCATCAGGCCCGCCGAAACATGTTAAGCCAGAATGAAGCGGATACAGCAATTGTTGCGCTGAAAATAAGGAAAGCAACTCAATGTTCGTACTTTCGCTTACCATTAACATCCCTCTCCCCTTTTTATATTTCATTGTCAATAGGATAGAAATAATACGGGGGTATATCGTCGCAAAGATGATACTCTCCCAATTGATAATTCTCCCATAGTACAATAAGAAAAAGCTCATGCATCCCGAGTATTTGTCCTCTCATCCCGTCAAACCGTTCTACTTGCATGCCTTCTCTGAACAGTTGATGCATATTCTCTCCTCCTTTTTCATATGAAAAAAACATCTTTTCGTGTAGAAAAGATGCTCAAATCAGACGGTGCTCCCGTGTCATTTTCTGATACCCGGATATATGTCCATCTGTCGAACACCTCCCCATCCTCGTGGTTTCCGCGGTGCCTTCTTCATGGCAGGTCTCCTGGCTTACGGATCGCAGCTTCTCTTTCCCTTCCCATTCCAGCGAGGTGGAACAGTGGTTTACAAGAGTCGCTCCTCGTTTACAGTGGCGGGACCGCACCGGACTTTCACCGGACTTCCCTTTTAAGCATGTAAAGTAATAAGCTACATGCACCATAAAGCGATATATGAAATTGTCAGCTTTACTCTTTAAACTTATCAGGATAGAATCCCTTTGCTAGCATTTCTAATGCATAAGGCGCTCGGATACCCTCAGATACTGCCGAGAGAGGCAGGGTAATGAATCTTTTATTTTTAATCGCAGAAATATTGGAAAGCTCCTTTTTGGCAAGCAGCAGGTCTCTTTTTTGCTCTACTGTTTTATTCCCATAATCAACAATTACAATAACCTCTGGATTGCGGTTTACAACTTCCTCCCAGCTTACATCAGCCCACCCCTGCTGTATGTCATCAAATATATTCTTCCCGCCTGCCATGCTTATAAGCTTCGTCATATAGTTATTCGCTGCGGTTTTGGCTATATCTTCTCCATTGTCATAAATAAAAACGGCAAGCGGCTTTTCAATCGGGCCGATTCGCTTTGTAATCTGTTCGATGTCCTGCTTCATCTTGCCAATGACTTCGTTTGCTTTGGACTCGACGTTAAAAATCCGTCCGATGGTATGAATATCTTTGTAAACATCCTCTAAATCAGGTGCTGCCATAGTAGAAGATTCCTGAACGTATGTCTTAATTCCACTTTCCGATAATTCTTGAACCGTTCCTAATGACTTCTCTGTAAAGGCGCTTTTCCAACCAGCATAGGCGAAATCAGGCTCTGCCGCCATAAATACTTCCTTGGAAGGGTACTTGTCTGACAGCACAGGAATTTTCGAGTAAGCATTCTGAAGCTCCGGCAGGATTTTATCGTCGAGATAGGCAGTACCTACCATGGAGTTTTGTAATCCCAAAGCAAGCATAATTTCAGTTACATGCTGATTCAACGTAACTGCTCGTTTCGGAGGCTCAGTAAAGGTCACCGTCTGTCCCATATTATTTATGACCACTTTTTCGTAAGGCTTGGTATCCTTCGCGGCCACCTTATTCTCAGTCACATGAGTGAACTGGGAGCTGTCCCCCGTACTACTGCAGGAAGATAAGATAATCATTATGAGCAAACATACAGGTATAAGGGAAAACTTATGTATCATTTTCATGTGTAAAACTCCTCATCCTCTTAAAAATTGTGTATAACCAAAACAATGTACGCCAGCTATTCTTTAAAGCGATGCTCTGTATTCGTTCGGATTCGCTCAGATAAAAAGGTTACATGTGGCTTCCCAGTTGCGGGATGAATCATAATGTCGGTTTCCACCTCAAATACCTCTCTCACCACTTCTCTGGTCAATACATCCTCCGGTGTTCCTTTTGCTACAATCTGTCCATCCTGCATGACATATAAATAGTCACAATAGACCGATGCAAGATTCAGATCATGCAAAGATGCCAGAACTGTAATACCAAGATTCTTAAGTAGATCTAGCAATTGAAGCTGGTAGCGAATATCCAGGTGGTTCGTCGGTTCATCGAGAATGATGACTTCCGCCTGCTGAGTAAGAGCCCTTGCGATAAGGACACGTTGCTTTTCTCCTCCCGATAAGCTCATGAAGCTCCGTTCTGCATATTCTTTCATACCAACGCGAACCAACGCCTGCTCCACAATCGTTCGATCTTCATCCGTATCCGATTCAAATGTCCGCTTATGTGGCGTACGTCCCATCGCCACCATTTCCTCAACCGAAAAATCAAACGTCTGGGATGTCTCCTGACTGACTACCGCCATTCTTTGAAAGACATATCTGGAAGGCAACCGATGCAAGTCCTGCTTGTCCAGTTCAATCATACCTTCATCCGGCTGCAAAACGCGGTACAATGTTTTTAACAGCGTTGACTTGCCACTGCCATTCGGTCCAATAATGCCGACGAATTGTCCTGTGGAAACTCGAAGAGAAATATCTCGGATAATCGGCTTTTGCAGTACACTAAAGGAGACGTCTTCCATTGTCAGCATTATCGATTTCCTCCTCCAAAAGAATAAGCGCTCCGCCTAAGTAACCAGATGAAAAACGGTCCGCCACACAATGCCGTTACTACTCCAACCGGTAATTCCTGAGGAGCTAGCACCAACCGGGCAAATACGTCTGCCCAAATCGCCATAATTGCCCCAAACAATGCGCTTACCGGTAGAACCCGCCTATGGTCAGAACCAACGGCGAAACGTGCCATATGAGGAATGATTAAGCCGATAAATCCGATGGAGCCGCTCACAGCAACCATCGCACCTGTTAAAAGCGAGAGGACGATAACCAATAGCTTTCGAAAGGCATCCGTGTTTATACCGAGTGTTGTAGCTGTTTCCTCCCCCATTAGCAGAGCATTCAGTGAACGATGTTGTACCAGCAAAAACACAAATCCGACAAGTACGACAAAACCCGGTATGGTGAGATTCCCCCATTTTGCTCCGGAGAAGCTACCCATCATCCAAAACATAGCGTCCCGAATTCCCTTCTCATTCGGTGCTATCATCACAATAAAGCTAGTAACAGCAGACAAAATCATCGATACGGATACTCCCGCCAGAAGCAAACGCGTAGCATTCATCCTGCCTCCAACCTGGGCAAGGATATATACAACAGCTATGGAAGAAAGAGCTCCAAGAAAGGCCCCGATCGATAAAGCATACTGCCCCAGAAACGAGAAAGCTCCGAAAAGGATGACCAATGTAGCCGCAACAGACGCACCGGAGGAGACGCCAAGGATATACGGATCAGCGAGCGAATTACGCACTAATGCCTGAATCGCCACTCCGACGACAGCAAGACCAGCTCCAGCTATGGCTCCCAATAGTACACGCGGAAGCCGAATGCCCCAAATAATATTTTCTTGCGCCTTACTCCAATCTGGCTCGATCCTATCTCCAATGAACGGAAGGTGTGATAATATAATCTTCCACACTGTCAGGGGAGAAATGGGGACAGGGCCGAGCATAACTGCCAACGTTACCGTTAATAGAAGGATTCCGGTAAGCGATAGAAGAATAAGCTGCAACCACAGCTTTTGCATTCGGAAAGGCACTCCCGTTTTTCTGAAAGCCTGCATGATTCTCATGCTGTATGCATTCCTCATATACCTCACTCCCTTGCATGCTATTGATGTTAAGAAAAAGGAAAGTTTGGCACGCGCCTCGTGCGTTTTTCAAGTAATACAATCGGAAGCAACGATATATCGCTTTCTCACTTTATAGTGACATATTGTTGCTTATCCATTAAAAAAAGCCTCATCCTGACGGACGGGGCTTTGCGTACAAATTTGCAGACAACATGCATAAAAAATAGGCTGTTATTCCACTCTTCGTACACCTTTCCTTTCCGCGAAGGTTTTTCTGGTGTAAGCAAGCTAGGTAGGTCTCCTGGCTTCCGGCTCATGGTACTCTCTCGTCTTCCCCAATTATCTAATCGAGTGACATGTCAATGAGAGAGAACTCCTCGGTTACAGTGGCGGGACCGCTCGGGATTTTCACCCGATTCCCTGTTACCCCTTGCTTTTACAAGGGCACCTGGCTGCACATATGAAAATATTGTTATCTCTAGGATATAATACAATGAACTTTTAAGCTACACCTTTCTTCTATCCGCTCCCGCAACGACACAAAGAATACAACAAGCGTCAATCACTGTTCCAAGTACGCTATTCTTCATGATTTTCTGTCCAAAAATTGAATAAATCAAAGTACGTGGTTTCAAAGGTCATCCTTTAAAAAGGACTGACGGATGGCATTTTATTTATACCATTCGTCAGTCTCGTTATTACTCTATATTATTTTTTATGCATTTTAAATTCAAGAAACAGCTCATTATAATGAGAAAGCATTCTTTTTCCGAGGTTCTCATATACTTCCAGCTTTTTAGTCATTTCCGGATCTGGATAGAATCGCTCATCTCCGGCAATCTCTTCTGGCAAATACTCTAGCGCCTTTTCATTCGGCGTAGAATAGCCGACGTACTCAGCGTTTTGTGCCGCATGTTCTGGCTCCAGCATAAAGTTAATAAATTGATGGGCACCTTCCAGATTCTTTGCTGTCTTTGGAATCACCATATTATCAAACCATAAGTTCGATCCTTCCTCAGGCACCACATAATCAAGTTTTTCATTTTCACTCATAATCTCAGAAGCATCCCCGGACCAGACGACCCCGACCGCAGCCTCTTCGTTCGCCAGAAGCATTTTAATCTCATCCCCAACAATGGCTTTCACGTTAGGTGTAAGGGTACTGAGCTTTTGTTTTGCTTCCTGTAGGTGCTCCTCGTTCGTATCATTTAACGAATAATGGAGGCTATTTAAGCCCATGCCGATTACCTCACGTGCACCATCCACAAGCAAGATTTGATTACGCAAATTCTCATCCCACAAATCATTCCAGCTTGTCGGTTTCTTACCATCAAGCATGTCGGGATTATACACGATTCCTACAGTACCCCAGAAATAAGGAATCGAGTATGTATTCTTTTTGTCGAATGATAGATCCATAAAGCGCGGATTAATATACTTCAGATTCGGAAGCTTTGAATGATCCAGCGGAAGAAGCAGATTCTCTTCTTTCATTTTGCTAATCGCGTATTCGGAAGGAACCGCCACATCGAAAGTGGTTCCTCCTTGAGCGATTTTTGTCATCATAGCTTCGTTTGAATCGAATGTTTGGTAAATGACTTTAATGCCGCTCTCCTTTTCAAATTGCTTGATCAAGTCCGGATCAATGTAGTCTCCCCAGTTATAGATGGTTAGCGTATTTTTCCCTGAGTAACCTTGCGTCGAATTCAGAGTAGAAACGACATACATTAGGGCAAAAGAAACAATGAAAATCAAAAGAAACATACGAACTAGCTGTTTCATTTTCTAACCCCCATTCCTTTTGCTCGGCTGCCTTTCTGATTAATAAAGTAATAGCCGATCACAAGCACAATGGTAAATAAGAACAGGAGCGTGGATAAAGCATTAACCGATAAAGAAATCCCTTGCCGTGCCCGTGAATAAATCTCGACAGACAATGTAGAGAAGCCATTCCCCGTAACGAAGAAGGTCACTGCAAAATCATCGAGCGAATACGTAAGAGCCATAAAGAACCCGGCAAAAATCCCTGGAGTAATAAAGGGCAGAATAACCTTGGATAGAACATCCCAGCGGCTTGCCCCCAGATCTCGTGCCGCATCAATCAGCGTCGGACTCATCTCCTGTAATTTCGGCAATACCATAATGACTACAATTGGTACACTGAATGCGATATGGGAAAGCAGCACCGAAGTGAATCCAAGCTTAATTCCGATAATAGTAAATAAAATTAAGAAAGAAGCCCCGATAATAACGTCAGGACTTACAATCAGCACGTTATTTAGCGTAAGCAGCGTATTTTTTACTTGTCGCCTTCTGACGTACATAATCGCCAGAGCTCCCAGCACGCCTAAAATGGTGGAGATAGCTGCCGATAGAAGCGCGATAACAAACGTATTCAAAACGATAATCAATAAACGTGTGTCCTGGAACACCTCTTTATACCACTCAAGTGTAAAGCCCTCAAAATCATGCATAGAGCCGCCACTGTTAAAGGAATAGTACATTAAATAGAAAATCGGAGCGTATAAGATGATAAAGACGATGAACAGGTAAATATTCGAGAGCTTTCCATTTCTTTTCATACTACACCCCTCACTTCCGATTTCCTGTTAGAATCATAATAATCGCCATCGCAATAATGAGAAAGACGGCAATGGTTGATCCCATACCCCAATCCTGCGTGACGAGAAAATGCTGTTCAATCGCAGTCCCAAGTGTAATCACACGATTTCCTGCAATCAGGCGGGTAATCATAAATAAAGATAATGCCGGTATAAAGACCGCCTGGCAACCTGATTTCACCCCATCGAGTGTCAGTGGGAAAATCACGCGTCGAAATGTTGTCCACGCCGATGCCCCAAGATCGCGCGCCGCATCAATAAAAGACGGGTTTAACTCTTCCAGCGAATTAAAAATAGGTAATATCATAAACGGAATAAAAATGTACACCGAAACGAAAACAAAGCTGAAGTCGGTGAACAAAATTTGCTGTGTTCCGATTCCGAACACTTCCAGCAGTGCGTTCGCCGGTCCGTATGTACCAAAAATACCGAGAAATGCGTAAGCTTTAAGCAGCAAATTAATCCATGATGGTAAAATAATAAGCAACAGCCACAGCTGTTTATGCTTTGTTCTCGTCAGCAAATACGCTGTCGGATAGGCGATAAGCAAGGAAAAAGCCGTAATTAAAAAGGCATACCAGAACGAACTTACAGTCATCTTCAAATAAACCGGAGTGAAAAATTTCTCGTAATTCTCAAACGTAAACTGACCTTCAACATTAAAAAAAGAATAATAAAGGATAAGGAGAACCGGCGCAATAACAAACAGAACAATCCATAAAACGTACGGAATGAGATAAATATTACGTGTTTTATTGTCCATGGCTGCCCTCATCATACGCTTCAAGACGCTTATCGAATTCTTCTTCCGTTTCTCCAAAACGCATAACATGGATGGCTTCCGGATCAAAATAAAGGCCTATCTCATCACCCACTGTAGCCTTTTTCGTTGAATGAACAAGCCATTCGTTTCCTTCCGCATCATAGCAGCAAATCTCATAGTGAACACCACGGAAAAGCTGGGAATCGACACGCACCTGAAGTTTTCCTTGCTCACGTCCGGTAATCTCCAAATCTTCGGGACGAATCACGATCTCGATCGACTCGTTTGGATTAAAGCCCTGATCCACGCATTCAAACTGCTTGCCATCGAACTCTACTAGGAAGTCTCTAATCATCTTGCCTGGAATAATGTTAGATTCTCCAATGAAATCTGCGACAAAACGATTAATCGGTTCATCATAGATGTCTGTCGGGGTTCCACTCTGCTGGATCTTCCCTTTATTCAAGACAAAAATCTCATCTGACATAGCTAGTGCCTCTTCCTGATCATGCGTAACGAAAATGAACGTAATGCCAAGACTGCGCTGTAGCTCACGCAATTCATACTGCATTTCCGTCCGAAGCTTCAAATCGAGGGCAGATAACGGTTCATCCAGAAGGATAACCTCCGGCTCGTTAACGATCGCCCGTGCAATGGCTACACGCTGGCGTTGCCCGCCGGACATCTCCCTGATTTCCCTTGTTTCGTAACCATCCAAGTTAACGAAACGAAGGGCTTCCTTTACCTTCTCGGTAATGGCGGCATTCTTCATCTTTTTAATGCGCAAGCCGAACGCCACATTCTCAAATACATTTAAATGAGGAAACAGCGCATAATCTTGAAATACGGTATTCACCTGACGTTCATTGGCAGGCACGTTATTAATCACGTTTCCGTTAAAATAAATTTTCCCTTCGGATGGCTCCATAAAGCCAGCAATCAGACGAAGAATCGTCGTTTTACCGCAACCCGAAGGACCGAGCAAGGTATAGAATTTCCCGCGTTCAATTTCAAAGCTAACATTATCCAATACGGCCGGATCATCATCGTATTGTTTTGTAACCTGTTCAAAGCGAATAATCGTATGTTCTGCCATCAATAGCCCCCCTTAACAAATGGGTAGAATAAGATTATAAATAAGACTCGGTAGCGACCAGGAGCAGCTCTGATGGTCCATCGAAGTCGTTAATAATTTGATGTTCATCCGATGCATGGAAATAGATAGCTTCGCCGGCTTCTGCATAATACGTTCGTCTGCCCAGTCGGACAATAATACGCCCACTCAATACATAGGCGAACGTTTCGGAAAGAGAGGGCTCAAATTGCTTGAATTCGCCGGTTGCCTGAAGAGTTAGCCTGATCGGCTCCATTTCTTTCTCGTTCGATTCTGGAACGAGCCATTGAATATGATAGCCGCGATCCTCGTCGACGTAGCCAGTCTGGTCATCTTCCCCGTATACGACCTTCTGCTCCCGTTCTTCTTCATCGAAGAATTCCTTGGGAGTGCAGCCGAGTACCTCCAGAATGCTGAAAAACGTTTCGAGTGCAGGAGAGCTTAAGTCACGTTCGAGCTGTGATATATACCCTTTCGTTAAATCTGTACGCTCACCAAGTTCTTCTTGCGTTAACCCTTTTTTCAAACGTAAATTTTTAATCTTTTTTCCGATTTGCATCATATGACCCTCAATTTTGTTTAAGAAAAACTCGCGGGCGTTACCGCTCGTCCTTTTTCCACGACGAGGCCAAACGGTCGCTTTGTGTCACTTCAGGCGAGTTTTTCAAGTGATACGAGCAGAAGAAACAATATGTCACTTTCTTCCTTTATAGCGACATATACTTCCTTATCTATTAAAATGAGTAAACTTTTAATTATAAAGTTTACTTTTACAAAACTATAAGTTTACTTTCAACCTAGAATATTATACATGATTGTTATGAAACTTCAATCAAAAAATTTTATATAATACATCTATTTGCTCTATGGTTTCCCATAAAAAAAAGACTGACTCATAACACTATGAGTCAGCCCCTTTGCTATACTAGATGGTGAATGAATAGTCGCTGCTACCGACCTGCTGCTTCTCTCGATTCTCGTAGTAGCGATTGATAGCTTTAATATATGCCTGTGCACTCGCTTTTATAATATCTGTATCAATGCCTCTTCCCTGCACTTCTCTTCCATCCTTCTCCAGCACAACATAAACTTCTCCTAGTGCATCTTTGCCTGCGGTATTTGAACGGATTGTGTAGTCCTCCAACGAAAATGTTGTATCGATCGCCTGATCAATCGCCTGGAACAACGCATCAATCGCTCCGTTCCCCTGAACTGTAGCTTCATATACGTTAGAAGTCCTATCTTCCAAAGTAACAGACACTTCAGCCTGTTGATTCGGATAAACAATTGAGATATCCGTCAACGAAAAGCCCTCGGTATCATGGACCATTTGCTGATCGACCAATGCACGTATGTCTTCATCTACAACGTATTTCTTCTTATCAACTAAATTTTTAAATTCATGGAAAACAGCAGTGATTTCATCCTTCGATAAATCAAAGCCCATGCTTTTAATCTTTTCCTTCAGTGCATGGCGTCCCGAGTGCTTGCCTAATACAAGCGTACTGCTGGCAATGCCGATAGTCTCCGGACGAATGATTTCATACGTGGTTGGTTCCTTCAGCATCCCGTCTTGATGAATGCCGGATTCGTGAGAGAAGGCATGGTCCCCGACAATGGCTTTATTGCGCTGTACCATCATTCCGGTCATCTTGCTTACCATGCGGCTTGTTGCATATATTTCGTTTAACACGAGAGAGGTTTTTGCTTGATATACATCACTTCTTGTTTCAAGGGCCAATGCCACTTCCTCAATCGCGGTATTTCCCGCTCTCTCACCGATGCCATTAATGGTGCCTTCGATTTGGTCAACACCGTTATAAATTGCCGCCAATGTATTAGCCGTCGCCATCCCAAGATCGTTATGGCAATGGGTGCTTAATAAGATTTTTTCAATTCCAGGAACGTTTTCTTTTATTTGCTTAAACATATGGCCGAACGTTTCAGGAGACGCATATCCGACTGTATCCGGGAGATTAACGACGGTTGCTCCCGCTTTAATCGCCGTACGAACGATTTCATAAAGAAACTCGATTTCGGTCCGGCTAGCGTCCTCGCATGAAAACTCGATCTCGTTAAAATATTTTTTTCCATAGCGAATCGATGATTCTGCCGCCTCTAAAACTTGCTCCTTGGTCATATTTAGTTTATATTTACGATGTATGGGTGAAGTTGCAAGAACGATGTGTAGGCAAGGTGTTGCAGCACCTTTTAACGCGTCTCTTGCAGCTTCAATATCCTTTTGATTCGCCCTCGACAAAGCGGCAATGCTTGCATTTTTTACTACTCTGGAAACCTCTTTCACACTGACAATCTCTCCCGGTGATGAAGCCGGAAAACCTGCTTCAATTCGGTCCACTCCCAACTTCTCCAGCTGCAAGGCGATTTTCACCTTTTCATCCGTTGTGAGATGGACACCAGGAGACTGTTCTCCGTCTCTTAGTGTCGTATCAAACACATGGATTTTTCTCATACGAGTTCCTCCTTCATATTGTTATATGAAATAAAAAACTCCCATCATCCGGCTTGTGCAAAAGCACAAGGGACGACAGGAGTTCTATTTCCTAACGTGGTACCACCCTTATTCGCCATACGCTTCACAGCATACGGCCTTTATGAGTATCAGCTCAACTCAAACACGATAACGGGTGTTAATCGTCTTCTCTTACTTAATTTCAGAGAATCAGCTCTGAGGCGAGTCGATGACGGTTAATAACGATACTCTCAGCAAATGTATCGATCTCTGTATATAAGAGCCTTCATCTTGCTCCTCTTCTTAGCTATTGATCATATTTTCACAAATTTTACATTGTTCATTTTTATTTGTCAACACTTCCCACCAATTAAAAATGTACGATTACACTTTATCGTATTCATATCATTCATATTCTCTTCTATGCTCTCGCTTTAAACAGCAAGTATACGAAATAAGGAACCCCGATGATTGAAATAACGATTCCTACCTGCAGTTCTGCCGGAGCAAAAACAGTTTTGGCAATAAAGTCGGAGACAATGACCAGCAACATGCCGATTGTTCCGGAGAGGGGAACGACCCGATAATGATGGATACCGACCAGACGCCTGGCGATATGGGGAGCAATCAGACCGACAAACCCGATGCTTCCCGAAACAGCAACACATGCGCTCACGATTCCGATGCTGCTTAGTAGCAATATGCTTCTTTCTTTTTCCGTAGCAACTCCAAGGCCCTTCACACTATTCTCCTCCAATTGAAACAAATCAAGAATAGTGGATTTTCTCATAATAACCGGAACGAAAATCAAAAGCCACGGCAGCATAGACACGATATAATCCCAGTTCGCATTCCAGATGCTTCCCGTCAGCCATACCGTTGCCATCTCAAAATCCTGCGCATTCATTTTTAATGACAGATACAAAGATAAGGCTCCAAACCCGGAACCGATAGCAATCCCTGCTAATATGAGACGCTGGGGGTCCAGCTTCCCTCCTCTCCACGCAAAAATATAGATAAGAAGTGCCGCTCCCAGGCCGCCAGCTAGACCAAACAGCGGTCTCGCCATGACGGATAACCATCCTGTACCACTTATTTGTCCTTCAAAGAAAAACATAAAAATGACAATAGCAGCTCCTGCTCCCGCATTGATTCCCAAAATACCCGGATCGGCCAGTCCATTCCTCGTTATCCCTTGAATGGCGGCTCCTGCCACACCAAGCCCCAAGCCAACTAGAGCAGCAATGACAATCCGCGGCAGGCGAAAGTCAAAGATAACTAAATCATGCTCCGGAACCGGATGAATTCGGAGAAGGGTCCTCATTACATCGGCAACCGTCATATCAAATATACCATTCGTCAAACTGATATACGCTACAGCCAGAATGGTTCCGCAACTTGCGAGCAAAACCGTCCAATACCTTCTTGCCGAGTCCTTATGCATGCTTTTTCCCTCCCCTCTTTCGAATTAAATAGAGGAAGAAAGGAACACCAAACAGAGAAGTAACCACCCCGATCGGCGTTTCAAAAGGATAGTTCAGGAACCGGCTCAATATGTCGGATAACGACAGAAAAATTCCACCAAGAATGCCTGCGTACGGTATAACTCGCCTGTAATCAATACCGACTAAAAATCGAGTGATATGAGGAATAATGAGACCTACAAATCCGATTTTTCCGACCAAAGCAACGGAAATACCAGTGAGAATGACAACGGAAGCAGTAGCAATCAATTTTACAAGCAATGTTCTCTGCCCAAGGCTAATAGACATCTCCTCACCTAACGACAGAACCGTAATCGAGCGGGAAATGAAAAGCGCCATGGCAATGCCAGCTATCGCAAAAGGAATCGCAAGTGTTATCATATCTGGATTTATTTGATGCAGGCGGGCGTTATACCAAAAGCTAACACTTTGTGAGACCTGAAAATACGAGGCCAGCGCCGCTGAAACGCTGCTCAAAAACGTTCCAATAATAACTCCGATAATCGCCATTCGTACCGGGGACATTCCGTTCGGTAAAAGCGAGGCCAGCCCAAACGTAACACCTACACCAAACGCCGAACCGATAAGCGAATACACTATCATATCTAAAGAAGAGGCGTTCGGTATAAAAATCATACAGAACGTAATGGCAAAAGCCGATCCATCAGAAACCCCCATAATAGAAGGGGATGCAAGATAATTTCTTGTCATCCCCTGCATCAGAGCTCCAGATATAGCCAGAAATGCACCGATTAAAAGCGCTCCGATTGCCCTCGGCAAACGGGAATGCATTATAATTTGATGATTGACATTACTTGGGTCGAAAAAGAAAATCGCTTCCCAAACCGTGTCCGCATCTATGTTTTTTGCTCCGTAAAGAATAGACAGCAGAATCGTGAATATAATGATAAGCGGTGAAACACATAAAATAATAACCGGCAAAGAAGCTCTTAGTCGCATATCGTTCTATTCACCCTGTATTATGGTTTGGACAGCTTCTCAACAGCCGCTTGCAGGAAGTTGATTTTACTCCATGCTGTACCGCCCTGTGCAAGCGGATCGACAACATTGACGAATACTTTGCCGTTTTTCACTGCATTGATGCTCTGCCAAATCGGATTGTTTTGCAATTCTTCCAGCGCTTTCGGATGATCTTTATTCTCATCTCCAGAGAATTGTACAAACAAGTAATCCGGATTCATTTCACTGAACTTCTCCAGTGAAATCATTTCCTGTGCTTTAGCAGCTTTCACTTCTTTCGGTGCAGTAAATCCTAAATCCGCATATAACGAAGAATTAAAGAACACCTTTTCCGGATAAATGTTGATATTACCGCTTCTAAGTCGGATGACGACAACTTTTTTATCCTTGATGCTTTCTCCTAACTTTGTCTTGGCCAATGCAACATCGTCCTTATATTTCTGCAAGATTTGTTCTGCCTTCTCTTGTTTACCAGTCAGTTCTGCCAGCAAACGAAGGTTGTCTTCCCAATTGGCAGATACATGGGAAACAAGAATTGTAGGGGCAATTTTCTTGAATTTTTCTGCGGCATCCGCAGGAAACTTGGTGCTTCCCAGAATAACATCCGGTTTGAGCTTCAGGATTGCTTCGATGTTAGGCTGCATTTTCTCTCCTATCGGTACAGTAGAGCCTGTAACTTTAGCAAAGATAGGCGGGAATTTTCCACCTACAGTAATGCCCCCAGTCGGCTGAACATCAAGCACAACTGAATCTTCCATCGATTCCATGCTACCGGCAATTACAATTCGCTCCGTCTTTGCAGGAACAGTATATTCTTTGCCTAGGTAATGAATGGTCCTTGTTTCCTTCGATGCAGCTTCACCTGCTTTCTTTTCCGCTGTATTCCCTGCTACGTTTGTCGTTGACGCTTCATTATTCGTACCGCAAGCTGTCAACATTAAAGTCAATAAAGCAATAAGACCGAAACTCATATATTTCTTCTTCATCTTCTTTACAGTTCTCCTCCCGGCTGTCCTATAATTAATTGATAACAATTATCATTATTGATTATAGAACGTTCTCCTTTTTCTAACCATGGAGAATATCCAGAATCATTTTGGATAATTTCCAGAAAAAATTCTTACTAGTTCATCGACGATGCGTTCGTGGGCAGAGGCGGAGTATTCATACCACGGATCCGACGAAATCAGATGGACCCGATTATTCCGGACTGCCTTTAACTCCTGCCACAGCATCGAGTATTGCAGCGTTTTCCAATATTCCAGCGTTTCCGTCTCCTGGCAAACCGTTAATAGAAGATGATCGGCATCGAAACTGGCTAACTGTTCAAGCGTTATCCGTTGATTGTAGACAGGCTGGTCGGAAGGATGTGCAGGGGATAGCTGCAAATCATGATAGACCACTTCGGCCATACTCCGATTACTGTAAGCATACAGATTCTGCTTCAAAATACGCACAATGAGGAAAGTATCGTCCTGCACCTTACGCTTTAACTGTTCTCTGGCTATCTTCACTTTTCGGTCATAGCTTGTAAGCCAGTGCTCTGCTTCTTCCGATTGCCCTAAAAACTCGGCTGTGAGCTGTAAGTGCTCTCGCCAATTCCTCTCTGTCCATGGAACGTAAAAGACAGGCGCAACCTTCTCCAGTCTCTCTTTCTCTCTGATAGCTAATTCACTCGCACTAATCACAACATCTGGGCGGGCGTGAAGAAGCGTTTCAATATTGTTCTCCCAGTGTTGGTTTTGACGATAAGCACTAAGATGTACAGGAATATCGTTACGGTATATTCTATGATAATGGGCTGTCCATTTTGGGTGAAGCGGCGCAGCATACGGGATAATCTTGAGTGCGAGTAATTGACCGATAACCGAAGGTTCATAAGCAGCAATCTTGCGACGACGGCTTTTCATATATACCGTAGGAGATACGCCGACTTCCTTCTTGAACTTACGGCTGAAATAAAACGGGTCGTTATAGCCGACTTGTCGGGCAACATCCTGTAGCTTGACATTGGTCTGCGCCATAAATTGTTTGGCCCGGTTTATCCGTAATTCGGTCAAATAATCGATTGCACTTATACCGTACGTTTTTTTAAACAAGTCTACAAAATACTTAGGACTGATTTCCGTCATACGGGCTAGCTGATCGATTGTTACATTGTCGTTATAATGCTCTTCCATATATTCTTTTGTACGTTCGAGTGCCGTTTGTGAATCCTTTGGTATCAAGCGACTGTTTTTCAAGATGCAATAGAGTAATTCCTGAAACGTAACCTGACTCCGGAAACGTTCCAGCCCATCCTGACTGTATCTCTGACTGTAAATCGCCTCACACATAAAAGCAATCTGGCCTGTAGAATGGATCGGAACCTCCCCAACCAATGGAAATAAGGGCTTCTCTCCCTGCCTTGCTTCCCCAACTGCATCGAACTTGAGTAGAAACATCTGCATTTCATCCGATTGCTCCACCACGGATCCAAAAGTCTGCTTGGGAGAACATACATATACAGTGTCTGGCCGCAATCGGTAATCATGCGTACCAATCGATAATCGGCCTTGTCCGTTTATCACCACCAGCAACACGTGCGAGATAGTAAACTGTTGTTCGATCCGCCAGTCACAGTCCCCTTTGACAAGCTCTATATCCCGAAGCTTAAACAACACGTCATCCAACAAAAAATCGGCGTCTTCCTCCTTAACGGATTCATTGTGAATCATCGTCCTTCACCGTCCTTATCCGATTCTGTATAACACCAACAGGAACGCTCTTCAGCCTTTTCCGGCAATTTCTCTGGATTGAAAAAGCAACTTAAAGACAAAAAGCACCGTTCAAACTTTGAACGGTGCTACAAAATAAGCCTGTTCTATTCTTCTGATCCTCTCTCATTGCACCAAAAGAGATTTCTCTACTTATTTTATTACCGTACTTTTTATTACGGGGCTATACGTGTCATCCACTCATGAACAGGTCTTCTCTCTTTCGCCTTCGGTACTTGTTCGGGATAGCCTAAGTGAACAGACCCTATCACCTTTTTTGAAGGCGGTATGCCAATATCTTTCGCAAACACGGGGTCAAAAATATACGGATTCGTACGCCACACCGTCCCTATATTCTTCTCCCATGATAGCAATTGAATATTTTGGATAAATGAGCATGTTGCTCCGATGGATTCAAAGTCTTTCTTCTCATCCTGAAATACATCTGTTGCAACAATCATCGTAACAGGTGTTGATGAAAGGTACTCTTTATAAGCGGCCTTTACCTTTTCCACTTGCTCCTCTGAATAAGAAGCGAACACTCCAGTCCGATCATAGCTTCGCAGGATACAATCCAAGAAATATTGTTTTTCTTCCTCTGTAGATGCTATTTTTACAGACCATGGCTCGACCTCGCTATGAAATGGGGCATAGGCAGCCTTCTCCAAAATATCTTCAATAATTTCCAAAGGAATGGGAGAGCTTTTTGTTTTGCGAACGGTTCTTCTCGAAGTTATTATCGATTCAAGCGATGAAACCACAGCATATCTCCTCCTATTACTGCTATTTGAAATAAAGATAATGATAATCATTATCATAATAACATTTTTTATTATCCGCTGCTAGTATCAATTAGAAAAAGCCTTGTTTGTATCCCGTTGTGGTGGTCTTTCCCTCTTTGAACAATCAACACCCTTGATATCCGTAGATGGATAGAAAAGAAGGACGCGTACGTCGTGCGTCCCCCCTTGTTTTTCTACAGAGCTGCATAAGGGCAGCTAGAGCTGTTGCCTGCGGCACCAGCTAAGTTTTCTTTATCGTGTGGAGCGTGTGGCGCCAAGGACGAAATCGATCGGCAACTGTCTCCCGTACCCGAAAAACCCGGATATTTTGTCGGTCCGGCCTTGACGCAACAAAGCGGCCATATCTCTTCCTTGCAAGAAAAAGATGAGAAAACACGCCGATGCGTGCATCTTATCCCTTCCAATCTATGGATCATCAGCAGGTGTGATGTTTTACTTTATATATCACACCAGGCAGTACCCCGTGGCGGAAACGTAAAAACAATTCTCTGTCCGTCCAGGGTAACTGCTTCTACATTTACATAGGTAGAGCTCGGTGAACGCATCTGATCACCTGAGACTACATAGCTTCCTTTTCCAAGGGCAAACGCTCTGTTTACTACATTGTATCCTGTCAGTTCTGAGAACCGCACATATACTTCCTTGAACTCTGGAGTATCCCTATCAAAATGAATCTTCACATCATTAAAACCTGATACGAACGGTGAGATGGTCGCGTATACAGTAATTCCTTGCTTCGTTACCTGAACCGGTGCGTTATCGACTTTCGAAACAGCAGGCACAAAATTGACAAGCGCCCCAGCTATAAGCAAAGCGGTTGCCCCAAGCCAGAGTTCCCACCTGATTTTGCGGGCAAACCAACCGGCTCCCTTTTCTGTCCCTTTCCTCACATATCGTACCTGTAGGCAACCGAGTAGCACAATCAAGATGACAAGACCTGCTTTTACTAGAATTGAAATACCCCACACGCTACGAATAAACTCATCCCAGGTCGGTGCATAATCGACTGTCATCGCAATACCTGTCAGAATAAGCAATACGATGCTAATCATGGCCCAACGTGAGAATTCCACTCCTTTTTCCTTAAACCATTTCCATTTACCCTCTTTTGGAGCTAATACTAACAATGCAAAGATGCCGCCCAACCAGATGGATAGTGCGAATAGATGAATCCCGTTCATTAGCATCGCCATCCATCCGCCATATTCGACTGTATAAGAGCGTCCAACAATTACATTCAACATCAATGCAATGCCGAGAAATGGAAGCGTCCATCTCGTATACGTAATTCCAAAAATAAGTGCAAACATAAAAAATTGTACTAGCGGTACCCATCCGATACGAAGTGAAGCCAATTCAACAGGTGTCACCTCAGGTATTGCAGCATTTCGCACCAAAAACAACACCAGTGCAGCCGTTGAGGTGAGAAAATAAATAGGAATTTGCCAGTACTGCCAGCGCTTATGATATTCTTTTCCCCGAGCAATATATCGTACGAAGAATGTCCCACCGAACGAGACAGCCATCCCCCAAAAGACAGCCCAATTCGGAAGTGTTTCCGCGCTTAATTGTTCAACCAGCCCCGCACCCCCACCCTTTGGTGTAGGGGAAAGCGATTGAATGGCAAAATAAATCTGTCCGCGTAGCTTTGCATTCGGGTCCTTCTTATTAGCAGAAGGAGCTGTCCTCAAAACCCATTCGACTCCATATGTTCCTGGTGGTAGCTCTTTGGCGGTCGTCAAAATAATTTGACGTGGGTCTTTCGGATCTGTTTTGAGCTTTCCTGTACTGTACTCCTTGTTTCGATTATCAAAAATGGAGGCATATTCTATTTCTGTCGGTTGTGCAAACGTCAACCGCACTTCCTTAGGTGTAGCCGATAGAATCGCACCGTCTTCCGGCGTCGTCTTAAGCAGCTTGTACGCTTTTCCTTCCCCTGTTTGCTCCTGTTGAACTGTTGTGGTCCCTGATATATTTTGAGCCTTTACATGAAAGGGGATTAGCGACCACACTGTAATACCTAACAAAAGCAAAAAAATAAGTGCCATTCTATTTTTTTCTTTTCTTACTGTAACCATAGTCTGCTCCTTGCTCCTTGTATCCTTATCTTACCTGCTTCGTCTTACTCGTCCAATATAGGTGTACTTTTCGTAAGATCGAGGAAACGCTGTTCAGGAGAACGTACATCGCTACGCCACGCCTCTGCCGGTTCATCCTTCAGTAACCGCCCGTTATGCATGAGTAAAATTCGTTCAGAGACCGCCAGTACATCGTGCAACAAATGGGAGGAAAAAATAATCGTTGCACCCCTTTTGCGATATGTTTCGATCCAGTGTTTCCATTCTTCCACCCAGAAAGGGTCCAGTCCATTTCCTGGTTCATCCATCAACAGGATATCCGGCTCACCTAGTATCATCTGGGCAAACAAAAGACGCTGCATCATGCCGCGTGAATAGGAGGATGGCTCCCTTCCGGCGGCATCTGTCAATCCCACCCTATCTAAAACCTCTTCTACTCTATTTTTTTTCGTTCCTCTCAACTGCGCCAAATATACTAACCAACGACGTGCGCTAACTCCCGCAGGAATATGCAAAGCATCCGGCATATACCCAATACATTGCTTCTCCACTCCGACTATCCGTCCTTTATCAGGACGGACAATCCCTGCCAATATAGATAGCAATGTGCTTTTTCCCGCGCCATTGCCACCGCATAGCGCTAGACACGTTCCAGGTTGAATCGTTGCGGAAAAAGGATAGAGAGCTGTATGATTGCCATATGTTTTGCTTACTTCCTCCAGTTGTATCATATGTTACTCCCCTTTTCTCAGTTTTCGCATCGCAAAGAGCAAAGGAATCATGCTGTACAGGATAACAAGCACTACGCTGCCAATCATCCCTACTGGAGAACGAATAGCCTGCTCCCAGTAATAAAAAGTGGGGCCATATATGTATCCTTGTCCCTGCCAAAAGACCGCACCAATACGCACAGCTTCTACCGGGTTAAGCGTCAGCAGTATCGCCAGTGCACCCTCTTGCATCGTACGAGGCAGAATCGGCAATGCAGCCATTACGCCCATGCCGTAGATATACACTAGGAAAAACCACAAAAAAAGGCTGCCCGCTATCGCATTCAGCCTACTTCTTACCCTGCTTCCCAACCATAAGCCTAAGGAAGAAAAGGCAGAAAGCAACGGAATGCTTGTAAGCAGCAATGCTCCTATGGCCTGCAAGGAACCGCCTTGTCCAAAAACCGCCAGGCTGACATACGCAATCATCGTTCCTGCCAATACAGCGCATATTAACGCTAGAAACAGACCCAAGAACTTTCCGATTACGTACTGAGTCTCTGTTAGCGGATACGTATGTAACAGTCGGGTCATTCCGTCGCTCCGCTCACCAGAAAGCGAAAGAGATGAGAGCAATACTCCCATAAGCGGTGCAAGCTGAAGCACCATATTCAACAGCATCATGGATTGCCGGGTCATCCCGCTCGCTCCCGTGCTTGAGAACAACGCATGATTCCAATAAGATAAAAACACGCCCAATATGGCAAATAAGGCGGCAAAGGCCGCGAGCCAGCGACTTCGCAGCATCATTTGCCACTCGTATCCGACCACAGCCTTCACCTGACGAATGCCAATTCGCCTCATTACTTATGCTCGCCTTTCATTTCTTCGTGCTGCTTGCTATCACCATGCTGTCCGCCATGGTCCTGCTTCGCGTCATGTTTCATATCTCCATGCTGCATACCTTCATGCGGCATCATTTTGCTCTTGTCCATCTTCCACTCGTGTTGTTGCAATTGCTCATATGTCATAACTTTCCCTGTTCCTTTTTCCTGAATGAACTTCTCCGCAGCCGCTTTATCTTTAAACGCATGCACACCATATCCCATCGGCGTCGACACATTCATCGCATCTACATATGTAGCGTCTTTCAGTGTTACCCATTCTTTCGTTCCGCTGTCCTGTACAAAGCTTTCCGCAATATTTTCTTCTTTATGTTCCCCTACATACTTATGCAGGCAACCTATATCGTCGAATTTAACGCTTTTTCCGTCTGCTGTTACGTATTGAGCCGCATATCCGTTATTTTTAATGGCCATATGGCATTGAGCGCACGTATCCACTGCTTCATCAATAGGCTGGGGCTGTATACTTTCCTTCTTGCCGCAGGCTGCAAGCACCAGCAAACAAAATATCATTCCGGTAATTACCCATAATCCTTTTCTCTTCTCTAACATGCTATTCACTTCTCCTCTTTGTTTTATTCTGTAAATGGAACATTCATAAGCGGATATTCATCGACCACAGGATAAGCAGACGCGATCTGATCCATCAATTGATGCAGGGGACCGGCATAAAAAATACCAAGCAAGGGGTTGTCCTCAAATGCTTTGAGCATATCGTCGGCCATACGGTAAGCACCGTCCCCAACCCCATCCTTATTGAAGTCCCATCCTCTGTAATCGTCCCAGTAGTTGCCGTGTGCTTGTCGGCTCCATACTTCAGTTGACCAATTCGTACCACCACCGATCTGACGCACATTAGCGATGAAGGCATTCTCGGTTAGATGAGTGGCTTCTATTTCCCCTTCGCGCTTAACTCCCATCGCGTTATAAGCGACCAGATTTTTTTGAAGGAGCGTGTCTTGAACCGTGTCCATCGTAATACCCGTTGTATTATTGAGCAGCTTGTTTCCTTTGACGAGACCATTCTGCACATCATATAGAAACAAGCCACATCCTTGCACATCCAGCTGATCACGGAAAATGTTATCCTGAACTTCGATCCCTCTTGCTGACATAATCATCGCACCGATTACACTGTCCTCTGTCACATTGGACACGATGCGGTTATCATCCGAGAACATCACATGGTAACCATAGCGGGAATTCTGTACCGTATTTTGCTTTACTGTATTGCGAACCGTTTGGTCAAAATACACGCCATCCTGGACTTCAGTAAGCCGGTTGCGTTCAATCGTGTGCTTTCCGCCTGCTGTAATTTGAATTCCGTTTCCTCGTCGTGCAACTGGAGCTTCTTTATCCCCCTGAATAAAATTATCCGATACCAGACAAGCAGAGCTTCGGTCCAGATGAATGCCGAACAGCGTGTCTTGAATGTTGTTATTTCGTACAATCGTATCGTTTCCCTGAATCAGAATACCTGCGTCATGCGCGGTTACATCCTGCCCGCTATTTCGGATAGTCAACCCTTCTACCGTGACTCCATTCGCCGTAATGGTTAGTACACTCCCCATACCATTCCCTTCGAGAATGGCGCCTGGTTTCGCCTGTAAGATAACAGGCTTGTCAATCGTAAGTGGACCTTTATAAATACCAGAGGGAACGATTACTGTCTGTCTAGGCTTGGCCTGTGTAATGAGCTGTTCGATTGATACTTCTTGTTCTGCATGCGCATACGACATGGCTGTAAAAAAAGAAAACAATAAAAGAACGATAACTCTTTCTATAAAAACCCCCTCCATAATCGTACGCCTGAGCTTGCTTCGTTCTATTATAGTTACAAGTGGTGTAAGAACTGTGAAAAGATTTCGAAAGGAATATGACGATACCATTACTGTAGTAATGCCTTCATATCCTTGAAAATTTGCTCATTGTCCATTTGATCACCCATTTTGTAAATCGCACGTATATTCTCCTGACCGTCAAGCAAAAATAGCTCGTTGGAGTGAGTGAGGAACCCATTTCCTGAATCCTCTACATACACCTTAAACCCATCAAGCACTTCCTTTGTTTGTTCCGGCGTACCGCGCAGGAATCTCCAGCCCTCCGGTTGAATGTTCCTTTCTGCCGTATAGCGCTGCAGCACTTCTTCCGTGTCATTTTTCGGATCGAATGTAATGGTCAATAGCTGTGTTTTATTACCAAGCACCCCCTCTTCCTTTAATTTCTGCTGGATACGGATAATATTCAAATTCGTTGCCTGGCAAATATCTGGACAACGTGTGTAATGAAATGAGACAAGGCGTACCTTTCCATCCGATTCTTGTAAGGATACTGGTTTCCCGTACATGTCTGACATCGTAAAGGACGGTGCTTTGTCGATTACAGGTAACTGCCTCGAACCCCACATGAATTGATAAACAATGACAACAATGACAGTGATGATTAGCAAAGAAGCAATAATAGCAAACCGGTTACGTATTAACTTATGTACCATATATGACTCCTTGTATTTTCGTTATCCACAATATAAATGTTAATAAATTGTTGTGTGCAACTTGTGTGATATATATGGCAAATTTATGAATAAATAGGATTAATAGCAGAAAAAAAGCAAGGTACGATTGATTCATGAAATGAGCATACCCCCATTCCAGATATGGAATGGGGGTAAAAAGCAGCAAAACAATTATACTTATTCCTTCGTTCGTAAATATAAGACCTCTTCTTGCTTCCCGTTGCATGTAATTTTTAATCTATATGTATCATTTTGATATGTTTGATTGTTCATAGTACCAACGAGAAACGCTATCATTTTTTTACTAATTCGTTTCGTTTCCATATCACCTACATTTCCAGTGGCAATAATATCACGTGTTTTCAGCTGTATATCAATATCTTCTAATTCGGGCATATCCGATCCTTTGTACGTTAATTCAATCCAGTTTACTTTCTTATCATTATATAATTCTGGGTCATATATGTAAGTTGCAGACCACTCTTTTCCCTCTCCCCTAAACTGTGTTATTTTTTGTACTACTGATTTCTGGCTGCATGCTCCTGTATATATGATCAATAAAGCAATGAACAAAGCAAGGCTTATTTTTTGCACACTCCACTTCCCCTTCAGCTGAATACCCCCCCCTTTTTTTACCACATAAATGTATCACAAATCAAACGGGCTGATTAGCTAAAAGACTCCCCTTCTTATCCAGAGGGGAGTCCCAATCATTAAATCATTACGATACCAGCTCTTCAGAGAATTCCGTATCGACAAGTATATCTCCACCGGAATGATACTGAACCGACATGGAGTCATCAAGCGTAAACGTCGAGATGCCTTTGCAACGGAAATGAATCATGCAGCTTTCCTTTGCCATTTCTTCTTTTTTGATACCGGCCAGATGACGAATCGCTTCCAGAAGGAGCTCGAATTCCTCCTTGTTTTTCACATAGTACACATGAATATCTGCATGGATTTCTAGCTTATGCTCCGTTTCTACAATCATTGCAGTAGCTGTCCAGGCTTCATGCCAGTTCGATTCAGGCAAAAAACCGTACAATTCTTTAGAAATGGGTAAAGTCTGCCACAAAACGCTCACTTCCTCTCGTATTACTCAAGCATCTTCTTATTCACTAGGATGGATCATATTCTCAGGCCGTACAATCTGGTCAAATTGTTCTTCCATAAGCAGGTTTGTTTTAATGGCGGCTTCTTTGAGCGTTAGCCCTTCCTTGTGGGCCAGCTTCGCGATAGCAGCCGCATTCTCATAGCCGATATGAGGATTCAACGCCGTAACAAGCATAAGCGACCGATTCAAGTTATGCTTAATTATTTCAAGGTTCGGCTCTATACCAACCGCGCAATGTTCATTAAAGGAAACCATCACATCCGCAAGCAATCTTGCAGACTGCAGGAAATTATAAATAATGACAGGCTTGAAAACATTCAATTCAAAATTCCCCTGGCTGGCAGCAAACCCGATCGTAGCATCATTCCCCATTACCTGGCAGACCACCATCGTCATCGCTTCGCTTTGTGTCGGATTAACCTTCCCCGGCATAATAGAGCTTCCCGGTTCGTTGGCAGGAATGGTGATTTCTCCAATTCCAGTGCGTGGTCCACTCGCCAACCAACGTACGTCATTGGCGATTTTCATCAAATCAGCCGCAAGAGCTTTCAAGGCCCCGTGTGCATATACGATTTCGTCGTGACTCGTCAGAGCATGAAATTTATTCGGAGCAGAAACAAACGTTTTGTCTGTAAACCTGCTAATTTCTGCGGCTACCATCTCACCGAATTTAGGATGAGCGTTAATACCGGTGCCTACGGCTGTTCCACCGATAGCAAGCTCCTTCATGGATTGGACGCTTTCCTTAATCATTTTCTCGCTTTTTTCCAGCATCCGGTGCCAGCCGCTTACCTCCTGTCCCAGCGTTAACGGAGTAGCATCCTGCAGGTGTGTGCGTCCGATTTTAATAATATCTTTAAATTTCTCAGATTTTTGATGAAGTACGTCCTTTAGTTGGCACAGAGCCGGAAGTACTTGATCTTCAACGGCAAATACCCCGGCTATATGCATGGCCGTAGGAAACGTATCGTTTGAGCTTTGCGATTTGTTGACGTCATCATTAGGGTGAATGCGATGTTTACTGCCGCTTTGCTCAAGTAGTTGATTGGCACGATGGGCAATCACTTCATTCACATTCATATTCAACTGGGTACCGCTTCCTGTCTGCCAGACTACAAGTGGGAAGTGCTCATTCCACTTGCCCTCCAGAATTTCATCTGCCGCCTGGACAATCGCCTTTGCCTTATCTTCCTCCAGTTTACCGAGCTGCTGATTTGTTTTTGCTGCACTTTTCTTTAAAATAGCAAAGGCGCGGATTACCTCTTGGGGAATTTTTTCCGTGCCGATTTTAAAGTTCTGGCTGCTACGCTGCGTTTGAGCTCCCCATAGTTTATCCGCCGGTACTTTGATTTCTCCCAGCGTATCCCTCTCTGTTCTGAATTCCATAGTGCATCCTCCTTTAACATGATTCAAAAACCATATTAATTATTTTCCACATATCACTGTGAATATATAAATTTGCACAAACAAATTAATACGTTCTTGCAGTTTAACGGCAACCGAGCCGATACTGCTGTAGGTTGATTGATTACTCTATATGTATTCACGTTTTCAAAACACCATCTAATGATAATTATTTTCAATTAAAATTATAATGATATTGATTATTATTGTCAATTAAATACCTTCTTTCTCTCAGGTCTACAACAAAAAACACCGTTCAGAATCGAACGGTGTCATAAAGTAATCCTACAAATTATATTTTACAATAAGCCCTAAATGTGTAAGCCCTCCCCCAAAACCATAAAGCAAAAGGGTGTCGCCATTTTTCACTTTCTCTTTTTGTATTCCTAAATGTAAGGCTAATGGAATCGACGCAGAAGAAGTGTTCCCCATGTACTCCATACTTGTGAGTGTTTTTTCTATCGGGAATTTGGCCTTTTCGCATATCGATTCAATCATTCTCATGTTCGCGCTGTGCGGTACAAACCAGTCGATATCATCCTTTTGTAAGCCTGTTTTATGTAGCAGCTCCTGTATGCCAAGTGGTAAAGTACGCGCAGCCCACTTATATACTTCTCTTCCGTTCTGCACCATCTTTCCAGTCGCTTGTAAAGGATTCCCCTCCATCGTAGTAGTGAAGGTTGTTCTGTATACGTGAGCGCCACCTTCACCATTGGTGCCCATATGTGCAGCTATAAAACTGGGATTTTCCGCATCCCGTTCCACTAAGACAGCCCCGGCTCCATCCCCGAACAAAATACAAGTCGTTCGGTCACTATAATCAGTTACTTTTGATAGCGTCTCCGTAGCGACTACTAAAATCTTATTATGCGCCTCAGAGGTAATCAAATTGTTAGCCAAATGTAGTCCATATGTGAAACCAGCGCAGGTAGCATTTAAATCAAAAGCGCCTGTATGGGGAATATTGAAATGGTTTTGTATTTGGCATGCTACACTGGGAAACGCGTAATCCGGAGTCGTCGTCGCCACAATGATGCAATCAACGTCCTGCAGATCTTTTTTATATGTTGCCACCAGATTCTCAATTGCGTGAAAGGCTAGGTTGGAAGCATATTCTTCGTCTCCTGCAATTCGTCTTTCCTTCATGCCCGTTCTTTGGATAATCCATTCGTCGCTCGTATCCACCATTTTTTCTAAGTCTGCATTCAATAGCTTCTTATGAGGAACATACGTACCAATTGCTGTAATTCGTGCTTTAGATTTAATCATTAGATTACACCTCAACTTTCTTTTACGCATATTTTATCACTAGTTATTAGTACTTGGTACTAATTTTTAGACATTTTTTTCTGTATATGTTAGATTATCGTACACCTTAACTATGTAAGGAAAAAGGCATGATCATCAGCATATTCCACAAAGGAAAGCGCCATAATCATGCCATCAAAACATCTGTATATGCTTTTTTAATTTTGATAAATTATCGCTCTCAACTATGTAACTCATTCAAATGCATACTTATCTTTAGCATATTTGAGATATTTCTTAAACCAAATAAGTTTTCTTCTTGCCTTCTTTGGCAATGCCTTATTTTTCAGTCGATTCTTTAGTAACTTTTTTATTTTTTTATGAAAATTCAATGCCTCATTACGTGTATTAAATTCGGATATCCGGAAAAAATCGAGGTAATAATTGTCTTTTTTCTCTTTTAATAATAATTGGGACAGGAATTTTTCTTCTTCTATAATCGTATGAGGTTCATATCTATATTCAAGCGCCTCTTGATAGAATTCCTGGGATAAAACAACGCGCGCATATTTAGCCGCTTTTGCTTCAAGTTGACGAGCTTCTACCAGGGCCGGCCCGAATACCATATTGCCCTCATGATACAGCTTTCCGATAGATACTCCACCCCGAACGAAAAAACCTCTATCTAACAAATTGAGCTGTAAGTGACATACGTCTACTAATAATTGATACAACGCACCTGAATCGTATTCGACCGGGTAAGAAATCGCTATACTATTAGAAAAAATGGTCATTCGTTTCCCTGGCAATTCTGAACCCCATACATTATGTTTTTTCCCTGCTGTATTTTCTTCTACATATTTGAGTGCCGCCAAAATAGTAGAAGCTTGAGCAGAGTCATCAGCAGATTCATCTATTATGGAATCGAGCTCCATAAGATGAATAAACGCTACAGCTCTTTCCTGGTAAATGTCCATCATCTTTACTCCCCCTAAAAATAAATAATAAAAAAAGCGTTCAGAAGTTTTTTCCATTATACTCCTGTAACGCATGTTTTTTAAGCATTTTTAATTAAGGGGGTAGCTTCATGTCTTTATTATCTTTGATGTACATAAGTTATAGCAGTATTTTTTTCCTGCACTTGATGATACAGAATTTTTTGTATTGCTTTACACCTATTTATGATTAACACAACATCATCTTTTTTCTTCAAAACCAAGCTAATATCTTTAAACGCATTCTTGTCCTCAAAGGTATTGTCAGGTATTTCGGCAAAAACATTTATTTTTATACTAAGAACACGATTAGAGTTTTCTACAACATGTGTGCTTACCCTGTGTCTTGTATCAGAAGAACAAATAAAAGAAGCTTGTAAATCTTTCAAATTCTCTCCATATATAGCAATCGTATCTTTATCTGTAGCAACTACCCCATACACTAGAATTGAACCTTGCCCTTCCATTTTCAGTTGGTATTCCGTATTTAGAACTACTTTTGCCCCTGTCGGAATCGAATCTCGAATTACACAATAAGGACTAATTTTCACACAATCCCCTATTGTAATAGGTCCCAGCACTCTTACATGTGCTCCTATTTCTACATCATCCCCGATAGTTGGGTGCCTTTTTCCACTTTCGTTATTTCCGATCCCTTCAGAACCTAGAATAACTCCTTGTAAAAAGTAACATCTGGAACCTATTTCAGTCGTTTCTCCAATCACAGTTCCGATTCCATGATCAATAATAAAAGGAACCCCAATGGTTGCAGCGGGATGTATTTCAATCCCCGTCTCCACTTTTGCTTTTTCAGATATAGATTTGGCAAGGAATTTTAAGTAATAAAGCTGCTCATCCTGCTGTCCTATACTATAAAGCATATGGGAAATCCGATAATACATAACGGCCTTAAATGCTGAATACGAATGATAAACATATTCGATTGACTGTTCAGCGGCAGGGTCTTTTTGTGAAAAATATGATGCATCCTCAAGAATATTCTTAGCCGTGTTTATTATTACTTCTTTTTCAAAGCTAAGCTTTCCATGCAATGGTTGTTTATTTTGTTTTATTATTGACAAAATATCTTCGCTAACTTTAATAAGTGAGATGCTTTCAATATTCATTCCTATTTTCCCCACCCCTTCACACCTTCTCAGACAGTTTTTCGTAACCGTTTCAGAAATAAGGTAAATAACGATACTATCCATCTATACTATGGATAATTAAGCTAAGGGTATAAAGAAAGGGCTTATTCTATACTATTGCAAATGGCTCCTCTGCTGAAGCCTCTGACTCATCTACAAATAAATCTAAATAGCTTCTGCCACTGTCAGGTGCAATCGTTACAATATTTTTATCTTTTGTCATTTGCTTGGCCAGTCTTACCGCCGCTGCAACGTTCGCACCAGCAGAAATACCGATAAGAATTCCCATGTTTCTCGCTACATATCTCATCCAGTAAAGAGCTTCTTCATATCGTACAGATAAAACATCATCAATCAATTCCGGCTCGACAAATGAAGTTAAAACGGCGCCAATTCCCTGGATTTTATGTGGGACAAACTTTTCCTTTAAGACTTCACAACCTTCTGGCTGCACACCGATCACTGACAGTTCATAAAAAACTTCCTTTAACTTTTTCCCTACACCAATAAGGGTTCCGCCGCTGCCAATTCCCGCAACAAACACATCTACTTTTTTATTTTCACGAGACAAATCATTAATTATCTCTTCGCCTGTTTTAACAAAATGAGCATGTGGATTTGAAGGGTTTTGAAATTGATTCAAGTAAACATACTGATCATCTTCACTGACCATTTCATTGACTTTTTGGACATGTGAATCATTTCCTTTGGTATGGTCAGATAAAATCACTTTTGCTCCATATGCCCTCAATACATCCTTTTTCTCTTGGCTATAATTATCTGGAGTAACCAACACTACTTTATATCCAAGCGCAGCTCCAGCAATTGCCAAGCCAATTCCTGTATTTCCACCTGTAGGCTCAATAATGACCTGTCCTGAATGCCGTGTAAGGATTCCTTGTTCTTCGGCGTCTAAAATCATTTGAAAAGCAATTCGTGTTTTCACGCTTGCTCCAGGATTATACTCTTCCAATTTCAAATACACATTGGCCCCGCTATCCTGTCCATAGTTGACTTTAACCATAGGGGTATTTCCTACATATTCAACAATGTTTTCAATAATCATTATAACGCCTCCAATTTTTATATTTTAAGTAAGTGAGCTAATAAATCCTCTATTATTTTTCTCTTCATTACTCACTTACTCCAAAAACATCTTGCCAGTTTCCTTTGTTTAGGCGACATGAATACTATCAATATACTTGCTTGTATCAATCTCTTATAGAAACCAACGTAACGCCATCATGGAAAAAATTCCGACTACTACAGTTCCTAACAAGCTGCGAGTTATAACTGCAACAAGCAAAGCCGGAAGAGCAGCAAGAAGTCTTATATTATCCCAAAAATACGAAAATTCTTTCGTTGGTAACAATAATTCTTGGGCTAACAAAGCTGCCATAATAGCAACAGGAATGTGAGCAAGCCAGCGCAATCCCAATTGAGGAATATTAAGCTTGCTTAACACGACGAGTGGAAATACCCGTGGAATGATGGTTACAATCGTCCCGCCAACAATAACCCAGAACACCTGCCATGTTATAGCCATTTCTCTATTATCACTCCTATCGTTGCTGCCAGCACAGTAGCTACAATAATATCTATCCCACCGGAAAATAGGAAGCTAGCGCCTACAGTAATAGCAATTGCACTAATGGTTACCAGCAGGTCTATCCGTATTTTTGCACGGCTTAAAATTTGCAAAACAAGTAATCCAATAAACATAGCCGGCAAAGCAAAATCAAGTCCATAATCTTCTGGTTTGGCGATCCATTGACCAAAAATTCCACCTGCGACATTGGCAATCAGCCAATTAACATACGCAGTTATATTTAAGCCAAACATCCAGCGATCGTTGGCCAGCGTTCTATTCGCAAGATGGTTCGCTGCCACCCCGAACGTCTCATCGGTCAACTGAAAACCAATAATTGCATTTTTCCAGGTAGGAAGATGTCGAAAATAAGGGGCCAGCGCAGCACTTAACAGTAAATAGCGAAGATTAGCAAAAAATATAGTTAAAATAATCGCTGATATCGGTGCGCCTGCTACCAGCATACCTGCGGCAATAAATTGGGCGGACCCCGCATACAAAAACAAAGACATAAGCACAATTTCTAGGATACTTAAACCAGCCGTTCTTTCGATTACACCGGCAGCAAACCCTATGCTTAAATATCCAAATACGGTTGGTAAGCAGTCCTTTACACCTTGTAAAAAACTATCTTCCTGTTGTGTACCAACATATGCTTCAGCTGATACATGCTCCTGCTTCATTTTTCCCCTCCTTCAGAACATAATATAAAGGTCACCTCTATTAGCCATCCACACAGTTACAATAAAAGGAATATAAACCATTTTATTTAGTAGTTATTATACTACCTACTTAAAACAATTACAATAATTGTAAGTATATTTTTATAAAAATTTAGTAAATAATGTACATTCTTACCTTTTGTCTATATAATAGTAAGTTATTCATACAGAGGTAATGTTCAAGCTATTATGTAAAACAATTTTTTTAAAACAAAAGGGTAAAAAAAACGCTCGTCAGAATATTAGTGGAAAATATTCTGACGAGCGTTTTTTAACCTACTATTTTTCTAAACTCGAAGTCAAGCGCATAAAATAAAATCTGCCCGTTTTTATCATGTTCTCTACCTGTGCAATCATCTCTTTACGTATTCATTCTGAAGAATCCCCATATGAATCACATCATGCCATGTTCCTTCTCTAAACAGGCTTTGCCGGGACCTTCCCTCATGCTGGAATCCCACTTTTTCATATAGCTTGATAGCCCTTTGATTAAAGGAAAATACTCTTAAGGAGACTCTGTGCAGATTCATTTCGAGAAACGCATAATCCAGCAGCAGCTTTAATGCCTCCGCTCCATATCCCTTTCCCCAATAATTTTTATTTCCAATATCGATAATGCATTCAGCATTACGATTTTTATAGTCGATGTTTATTAATGAAGTAACCCCTATTGGTGTCTCAGTCTTCCTCTCAAGCACCATGTAGCTTTTAGAGGTATGAGATCCTAGGATAACTTGATTAACAAATTCTTTTGTCGCTTCGAAATGATATATATCTAAAAAAGGACTTGTTGATTGCATAACTTCCAAGTCATTTCTCCATATATGATAAAGTTCTGCATCTTCTTCCGTCATTTTTCTAAGCGCCATTCTTGAAGACTCGAACAACATTAAAAGCACTCCTTTATCATTGCATAGTTATTGTTCTTCAATCGGACAAAGCATTTCTTTTAATGAAAAAAGCAAGACCGTAAGCTGCTCATTCACGTTTGTTCTCTCTGAACCTAGCTGAAACGTATTTAACATTAGACCATCTAGGAACGAGACAAGATAAAGAGCAATGGATTCAGGAGATAAACGAGGTTGAAACTCTCCTTGTTCTATCCCCTTCTGAATAACCGATTTTATTGCGTCTACTATTCTTTGGTAACGTTCTGTTATGTAAGGGAAATTTTCTTTATTCCGTACGTAATTAGATGATAAAAAAAACTCCGCTTTGGAGAGCAAAAGAGATTGATTGATCGCCTCAATATTTTTTTGCTGCTGTTTAATCCAGTTGGTTACATGAGTCCACAATGAAGATTGGTCATCCGGTTCAAAAAGAAGGATATCTTGCTGATCATCAAATTGAAGGACCTCCATAAAAACATGCTCAATATTATCAAAGTAAGAATATAACGCCCCTCTTGATACTCCAGCTTCATCCATAATGTCTTGCATCGTTGTGTGTGTATACCCATTTCTAATAAACACTCTTCTTGCCGCTTGCAGTAATTCATTCTTCTTTTCTCTTTTATACTCCTCACTTACTTTTGGAGACATACTCTCCTCCTTCCAACCACGCTATCCTGTCAAAATATCAAGTGTAATTTATATAGTAACCGCATCCTGAAAGAACTTATAGCTACGAAAAATCATGCGGATTTACTCAGTTTATAAAATATACACTGGTGTCGTTTTTTAATCATATTGCAATTATAAACGACACCAATGTCGTTTTCAAGCTTCTTTAACCTTTCAGAACATTCTACATTTCATTGCTTGACTGTTGCCATCCTTATCTATGCTTGAAAATAACCTTCCTTAAATAAAAGATACCAGTCATTTAACTTATCATTTTCTAACACCTCTAATTTTTCCAAAATATCTTTTGAGAATTCCAGCGTAGCTGTGCCATTAGCCGTTATTAGATTCCCATCACTAACAGATTGGGCATCTACGTACTTTTCATCTCCACGGTAATTAGGCGCTCCCTCTTTCAAATAAGGTAAAGAATTACCTGTATGCTTATTATTTTCTAGAAAACCGTTGTTCCCTAAGAAAGTAGTTGCATCACAAATTGCCGCGACAGGTATACCATTTCTAAAACAAAAGTCAACAAGAACTTTTGCACACTGATTTTCTTCTTTTCTCCATCCAGTACCACCCGGAATAATTAACATTGCAAATGTTGTTTCAAAAGAATACGTTTTTAAACTATAGTCCGGGAGCACGGTTAATCCACCCATCGAAATTTTAGGTTCTTCATTAATCGCAATTGTTTTAACTTTATATTGAGTTTCCTGTTTGTTTAATTCTGCACTAACATAACTGGCTTCCCAATCGGCAAAACCATCAGTTATAAAAATCAACACTTCCTTCAAACATATCCCGCCCTTCGCTTAAGTTCTTTTAAAAACAGCATATAATGACTTCCCTGACAATGGCTGTCACGGAATACTTACTGCCGCTTTTCTTTTTCAGTTTTACTACGTTAAATGTAGAAACATGTTACATATTCAAAAGTTTTTCGACTTGTCTTTTTAGAATCTGTTGTTCCATCTTTTCATAAAGGGCAAGTAGTTGCTTTATAGAAGAGAGTTTTGGTACTAACCAGTACACAAATAAGGCTGAAATCACCCCTAAAAGAGCTCCTGTAATAACATCGATAGGGTAATGAACACCTACCCATATACGGGAGATAGCTACACAGCATGGAAGCATAAGCCATAGCCACTCCCCCTTTTTGCGCACAAGCCAGAATGAAATGCAAACTGAAAAAAACAGGATCGTATGGTCACTCGGAAACGAATTGTCTATATCATGTTCGATAAGTTGATTGACATGTGGCAGCACCGCAAACGGTTGATAATGGGAATGAAATTGACCGGCCATTTTCCCGAGGATTTCAGCAAGAATAAAGGCGNACCAATAGACCACTCAAACATAAAAAATACAACATATATTCCGCTAAAAAGACTATAACTGGATTTAGGTAAGGGTACTGTTTACCTAAATCATTAATCAAACGAAAGGCATCAATATTGAACTGGGAAAACACCATTCTTAAATTCCTCCTATTTTCAGAATACTGTAAAATGAAACCCCGATTTCCCTACCCTACGGGAAGTCGGGGTTATTGTTGTACACTCTAAACAGGAAACAATAAGCTTTGCATCAATGAATATCGACCTTTTTAAAGTAGATAAGCGTTGCAACGAATCCGGCAATCGATGTAATCAAAATAGCGATATACGAATATTCAGGGGGATATTCGGGAACGAAACCATTGTCTGCTATAACGTGTACAGCTGACCAAGGAAATAAAGCCTTATACGCTCGATTGGCAAGCGCCACGTTTCCCATCGTAATAACAGCCGTGAAAATAATGGTTGGAACATAATTCTTAAACAAAAAGGTGACAAATATAGTTGGAGTGGACAAAAGAAAAAGTAGGCTACCTCCAAGTAAAAATTGTTTCAGTGATTGTAATAATACGGCAGCATTCAAGCCTTCATATTGCCCTATCAATCCCAAAAGGAATATCAATCCCCAGGCCACTAACGTTAATACCAGTATCCAAATAAACAGCAGTACCAGTTTGCTTACGATAAGACTAGTTCTTGACACCGGGATAGTTAACAAATTTTTCAAGGTGTCTTCCGCAACTTCACGGTGAAACAAATAGGCCGTAATGACTCCATATAGAAGGGTTCCGATCAGTAAAAGCACATACAAATTGGTTTCGGAAAACGCCTCACTAAATAGAACAGGTATTTCAGGCTTTTTGGCTTTCGCATCTAAATATCCGATAAAAACCATCACCGGGGCAGCTGCCGCTCCGATAAGGCTGACCATAAACATCTTGGCTCGTTTAAGCTTAAGAAGTTCTGTATATAACAAATTAACCAATCGTCCCACCTCCTATTAATTTGATAAAGTAATCTTCCAGCCTGTCTTCGCTCATCGTAATCTTTACTACTTCAATGTCATGTTCTACAAACGCTTTGTTCAGCTTGCCCTGCTCTCCAATGTGCGAATATACACGGATTTTTCCTTCATCCAGAACTTCATAATCAACGATATCGAATTGCTTCTCAAGCAGCATCGCCGCTTTATTATCATTAGACACTTGAAACTCAAGGTATTTACGATTTCTTTTTCTAAGCTCCTCAAAAGTGATTTCTTCAAGCAGCTTTCCCGCATGAATAATTCCGATACGATCCGCTAACTGCTCTACTTCGGATAAAATGTGGCTGGAAATCAGAATCGTTATGCTTCTTTCCTCAGCCAGAGATTTAATGAGCCTTCGCATTTCCTTAATCCCGATCGGATCTAAACCATTGGTAGGCTCATCCAATATTAACAGCTCCGGATGATGAAGAATCGCTCTTGCTATACCCAATCTTTGCTTCATGCCCATGGAATATTGGCCAACCAGTTTTTTGGTTTCGTGTTGCAGTCCAGCGATCTCGAGTGCTTCTTCAATCGCATTTTTCTTATAAACACCCATGAGCTTTGCGTTGATTAATAAGTTTTCTCTGGCTGTCAGATTTTCATAAAACCCTGAATGCTCGACAATTGATCCAATTCTCCTTAAAATTTCTTTTTGGTGCTTGAACAAATTCTCTCCGAATATCTCAATTTGTCCCTGGGTAGGTTTAATCAGGCCTAATAACATTCGAATCGTAGTCGTTTTACCTGCACCATTCCGACCTAGAAAACCGTAAATTTCTCCTTGATTCACAGTCATATTAAGATGATCTACTGATTTCTGATTTCCATACATCTTTGTTAGATTTGTGGTTTTTATGATTACACTCATTTTTGAGACACCCTCTTTCAGTAAGCTCATGGTTACATTATAAGAAGGCGGTTTTAACTGCTTCTTATCTATTTCTTAACTATTTCTTAAAATCAGTTCTACTCGTTATGTTTTGGAATAGAAAAGCCAAAAGTAGTTTTTTCCCACGGAATGCTCTCTACCCATATCCTTCCGCGGTTTTTTTCTACCAGAGCTTTAGCAATGGCAAGACCTAAGCCACTCCCTCCATTCAAAGGATTCCTCGATTGATCACTTCGATACATTCTTTCAAACACACGACTAAGATTAACTTTTGAAATCCCAGGTCCCCTATCCCAGACAAGCAATTGATATTCACGGGCGGTTTCTGTAAGCTCTATGCCCAGTACTTTCCCTTCTCGTCCATAATGTACAGCATTGTTGATTATATTACGTATAATCCGCAGAAGACTTAGACGATCTGCCATGATTAAGCAATTTTCCTCTGGAATCCTGACTTTTAACTCGATATCATATTTTTTCAGCACAGGTAAAAATTCAATCAACGATTCTCTGGCGATTTCTGCAAAATCAAGGGATTCTTCCTTTAAGGGGACCTCATCTGCATCTAGCTTTGCCATATGAAATATTTCATCAATTAATTGCTTTAAGCTGTTGGCTTTCTTTGATATGATCGCAAGATATTCCTGTTTTTCTTCTTCTGAGGCAGCTATATCATCCTTTAGGGCATCTACATATCCAATAATAGATGTGAGGGGAGTTCGAATATCGTGGGAAATATTAGACAGAAGGCTCTTTCTTACAGCCTCGGATTTTATCGTTTGAACCTGGAATTTATCTAATTGTTCGATCAACTCATTGATAGAGAAGATAACCTCAGCAAGTATATGATCATCATTAGCCAATAATCTGGTATTAAAATTCCCGTGAATTGCCCGTTTTAATTCTACAACTATGCCTTTTAACTTCGTTATGAATTGGAACCTCATGAATAATAAGATTCCTGTTATAACAAAAAGCATAGTAAATAAAACCCCTCGAAAGATTCCTTGGGGCTGATTAACCAAATCCATAATCACAAGACTTGTTATGATTAATAATTGAAGAATAATGAGAAAGGTACTCTTGTCACGATTCATCTTTCTCACCTACAAACTTATACCCTATTCCCCACACGGTCTGAATAAACTTCGGATCGGAAGGGTCATCTTCTATTTTCTTTCTAAGCTTTCTAATATGCACCATAACTGTATTATCATCTTCTAAATATTCACTGCCCCAAACATTACGAAATAGTTGTGTCTTGGTAAATACTTGTTCAGGATGAGAAGCGAAAAACTTCAGCAGTTCAAATTCTTTTGCAGTTAAGGATACCTCTTCTCCGGATATGGTAACCGTGTACTTTTTTAGATCAATCGTGATGCCTTTAAACTTTATAAGTGTTTTTTCATGAGAATTACCATCGCTACCTAATATCAAAAATCTCCTCATAAGGGCCTTGACTCTAGCGACCACTTCATTGATGCTAAAAGGCTTCGTAATATAATCATCTGCCCCTATGCTTAAACCCAAAATTTTATCAACCTCATGATCCTTAGCAGTAAGCATCAGGATAGGCACATTGGTTTTATTTCTAAGTCTTCTACATACCTCTATGCCATCAATCTTAGGCATCATTAGATCTAATATGATTAGGTTATATTTGTTTTTATCAAACAGAGTAAGAGCTTCCTCCCCGTTTACTGCTACATCTACCTTATACAATTCTCTTTCTAGATATTTTTTCAATAAATCCCTAATTTCTTTTTCATCATCAGCTATAAGTACTCGAATATCCTCCATGTTTTCACCTGCTTCTTATATAATTTTCTTTAAGCTTAAATCATTTATACAATCCCATCGATGAAGAAAATAAAAAATCCACCTAATTATATACTATTATTTGTTAAAATAACGCCATCCGATAGCTCACTAACAAAAATAATAACCCCCGTTTCAGATAAAATCTAAAACGGGGGTTTCGGTCAATTTTTTTATAAACGGTGATAGCCGTCTTCTCACTTAATCTTCCTCACATTTCAACTACTTCTGGATTAACTCCACGATGAATCATTTACCTTTTTTATTCTCCACTCTAAGGTTTACTTGTAATTGGAGAGGTTAATCAAATAGTGATTGCTTTATTTAAAAATTGATTTTTATTAAAAGTCAACATTATCCGGATCTGGACCCACACGATGATTGTCATGTAAGGAATTAATTTGTTCGATGTCTTCTTTTGTTAGTTCAAAATCAAATATATTTGCATTTTCAATAATACGATGTTCTTTTGTAGATTTTGGAATCGTCACAACACCATTTTGCAAGTCCCACCGTAGGATAACTTGTGCAACTGATTTATTATATTTGTTCCCAATCTTTTGTAATGTAGCGTTATTTAATAATTGACCTTGCATTAATGGAGACCAAGCTTCCAACTGAACTCCCTGTTCCCTACAAAATGCTTGTAGTTCTTTTTGTGTTAACCGCGGATGATATTCCACTTGATTAATCATTGGCTTAATTTCAGCCTCTTGTATGAGATCTTTTAGATGATGGATTTGGAAGTTACTTACCCCTATCGCACGCACTTTTCCTGCTTTATAAAGGGTTTCGAGTGCCTTCCATGTGTCTTTATATTTTCCTTCTACAGCCCAATGAATGAGGTATAAATCTAAATAATCCAGACGAAGTTTATTTAGGCTTGTTTCGAAAGCTGCCAGGGTGGATTCATATCCTTGATCCGCATTCCATACTTTTGATGTTATAAATAGCTCTTCTCTGGAAATACCGACCTCCTTAATCCCTTCTCGAATCCCTTGTCCTACCCCCTCTTCATTTCTATAAATAGCTGCAGTATCAATACTGCGGTATCCATGCTTAATAGCGGTTTTCACAGCGTTTACCAGTTCAGGACCTTCTTCCACTTTAAATACTCCTAAACCAAACCATGGCATTTTTACACCATTATGCAATGTCGTTGTATCCTGTAAGTTCTTTGCCATAATAAGATGACCTCCTGACTTTTAATGCAAAAACATCTTGTCGTTATACATAGAAATAAATAAATGTTTATACAGTGAAATACTTGGTTATCTCCTGCTGTTTACTTGTAGTGGAAATGAGATATACTACGCGCTCAATTGCCTTTGATCTTTCTTCTCAAGTGTCATGCTCCATCCTGTAAGAAGAAGAGCACCTACTACCATACTAGCTCCAACCCATGCAGTATGAATCAATCCCATGGAATCTGTGACAATTCCACCTAGATATGAACCCATCGCGATTCCTATGTTAAAGGCTGCAATGTTAATCGCAGATGCGACATCCACAGAGCTGGGAACAAAACGCTGGGCAAGCATAACTACAAACACTTGTAATCCTGGTACATTCATGAAGGCTAATAAGCCCATTAAAATAATAGTAACCAAGCCTAGAATCTTATAGGGTGCAGTAAATGTTAAAATAAACAGTACAATAGCTTGTGCAATAAACATGTAGAACAATGCATGAATTGGATTTCGATTGGAAACCTTACCACCAATGATGTTTCCAATTGCAATGGCAATTCCATATACAAGTAAAATGATACTGACTTTATCTGCTTTAAAACCTGTAACTTCCTGCAATAACGGAGATAGATACGTAAAGGTTACAAATGTACCACCGTATCCTAAAGCTGTAATAATAAAGACAAGAAGCAGACGACCATTTGTGATAAGTTTTAGTTGATCACGGAATGAAGCTGGTGATCCCTTACGTAAAGTAGAGGGAATTAATATACTGTTTGCAATAAAAGCAATGACTCCAATAATTACAATGCCAGTAAATGCTAATCTCCAACCAAAATGCTGACCGATAAAGGTTCCGATTGGGACTCCTGTAATTGTCGCAACAGTAAGGCCTGTAAACATAGTGGCGATTGCACTCGCTCGGCGATTTTCTGGCACAAGATCTGCTGCGATTGTAGAACCGATAGACATAAATACTCCATGTGAGAAGGCTGAGATAACACGAGCAACAAGAAGTACACTAAAGCTTGTAGACACAGCTGCGACACTATTACCAGCAATAAAAATAATCATAATCCACATTAATAATGTTTTACGTGACATAGCAGACGTTAACGAGGTTAACACAGGTGCTCCAATGGCTACTCCTAGCGCATATAATGAGATCGTCAAGCCCGCTGTTGTAACCGAAATTTGCAAATCGCGAGCGATCAGTGGTAATAGCCCTACACTAATAAATTCTGTTGTTCCAATTCCAAACGCACTAATGGCTAATGCCAGCAATGCTAGCGTACTCCGTTTGTTATCTACAACTATTTCTTGTTGAGTAACATTAATAGTACTCATATTTCCTCCATTTCTATTTTCATACATACTGAATGATATAATTTATGATGTTTACAATAATTATTTTTTACTAACCTAGGAAGTAAATGAACGAGTATAACTAAAATCGATCGACAAATGTTATTATGAAATATAAGAATCAAAAAGGAAAGTAAGCACTTTAAAGTTATATAGGCACCCTAAAGTTATATAGGTACTTTTAAGTACCTATAAGTTAGAAAGGAGCAGATGATGATAAAGAAGAAGTATAATATCTCGGTTGAAGCCACGTTAGAGGTTATCGGTGGTAAGTGGAAATGTGTAATCCTTTGTCATTTAACCTATGGCAAAAAACGTACAAGTGAACTGAAACGCCTTATGCCTGGAATTACACAAAAAATGTTAACTCAGCAATTACGCGAATTGGAGCAAGATGGAATAATAAACCGGATTGCTTACAATCAAATTCCTCCAAAGGTAGAATATGAGCTTAGCGAGTATGGCTGGAGTTTAAAAGGTATTTTAGACTCTCTATGTGCATGGGGAGAAAAGCATATTATCAAAGTATATGGTGATAAGTTTTCTGTCTTAGAGGAAAGCATTTTAAATGATAACCTGAAGTAATGAGGGTAAGAATAGAAAAGGGCTTGTTTTGAAAAAAGATGGAACAAAACAAGCTCTAAATATTTTTATTGAATCTTACAAAAAAAATCTGCCCAAACCTTCCACCCTCTCTTCTCTCCACAAACTCAACCATATTATGGTCTCATAGTCGCTCTACACTCTCTCCATCCGAAACCCTGAAGTAAATTTGTGACGATAGAAAAAAGCCGAGGAAATACAGGAGTGAGGTAGGTCCTGCGTTTCGCTCGGCTTTTAGATAAACTATTTAAGCTTTAGGCATGCTTTATAGGTTTTGTGCAAACGTTAAAAGGAATGCACAACATGTAGAGTGAAAATAAAGTTGTTTAATTTTTGATATAAAATACTTCACTATACTTAAAAATATAACAATAAAGTCGTTTAAATCTAAATATTATTCCATTATCACGCCCTTTAATGGAATAAAGGAATAAATATACTATACAAAGATTGAATATTTTACAGGAGTTCCGAATCCTAACTTTTCAGCTAATTTTATAGATGACTTATTTAATATGTCACAATCCCAACGTGGCATAATGTCGTTTTCGAGACAGTGATCTATAAATGTTTCCGCATTAATAGACGCTAATCCCTGTCCCCTATAATCTTCGTGAGTTACAATATCAATTTCTGAGAACTGGAGTGAAGAAAAAATTGAAGTACATTCACTAACTATTTTTCCTTTATGAAGAATACAGTAACCGAAACCATTTTTAAAAAAGTTGGATACAGATCCCCAATATTCTTTATAATAATCCTCATTAAATTCCGAGCTATTTGTTATTAACTCTTCGTTTGTTCTCCTAATAGAATAGTCACTATCAAAAAGGTTTTTGTCATGAGATCGTTTATTATTTACATATACAAATGAATACCTGCTCATCTTTTTTATATTATCTTTAAATTGTTCATTGATTGCACAATCCCAGTATTCAGTTGGAGAAAACAAAGTGAAACGTGATTTCTTACTTTTTCTTTGACAATACAAATCAAAAAGAAAATCATTAAACTCTTGATTGTCTTCTTTTCCAGCAACGAAATAAATACCGGATTGCGTTCCAATTAGTACTGTCTCAGGGATTTTAGAGTCCGCATAAACAGAGCCACTAATATAATTATTCAACACTGAATAAAAGAAAGTTGGACCGGTTTTTACGTTACCTTCTATTACATTTAATACTTTATCAAAATCCGTTTCATTAAGTATTATCACAATAATTACACCCTTCATTATTACTGAATACTTCTATCCTAGATTAGTAACAATTATTTCAAATTGTGATACTTTACACAATCATTTATTCCAGAAAATGGCGCGATTGTTGAATATCACGACCGGCTTTTTTTAGACAACTTTATTATTTTTTAAACGACTTTATTTTAAATTAAATAATTTTATTGTCACTTTACAACAATATAGAAAAATATGGTAATTATGTATTATGGTATTAATCGTATATTCAGTACTAAATTACCATGTATTTAATTACTATTATAGTAAAATTATAGAAGTTACTTATAAAAAAACAGGAGGTAATTGTAAATGAAGAAGATTGTTAAAGCCGGTGCTATTGGTCTTACATTAGTAGGAATATTAGGTGTTAGCACTATAGATGTTCCTCAAGTAAATGCCGCTTCTACTACTATAAATGTAGGAGAAACCACAGATATAGAGGATGCTACACAAAGTGTAAAAGCTTATTTTAATGCTGTTAAATCTGGCAATGTAACTGAAGCTATGAAACATGTAATAGATGTGCGTAACGATAAAGGAGATGCTTCTGCGACTAGTTATGAGGAATACAAGAGGATGATAGAAGAGGACAAATCTGAATACGAACTAGTTTCAATTGAACCAGCAAATAATACATCTTTTAAAGCAAATTTAAAGGTTAAGGTAGATGGAAAAAGCCACAATGTTGCCATACCAGTTGTGAAAAATCAGGGGGAGTGGAAATTATTTGTTGACGGCTCTGTATCCTTTGATACAGTAAATAACTCTGTATCCATCAACAGATTAAATAGCGTTTCCGATAGTGCTGCTCTTTCGAATGGTTCTCTATCAACTGATAGTTTTGTTTTGTCTGAAGCAGTTCCACTTGCTAAGTATTATATTACTGGTTTAAATTCTAATAAGTATCCTGTAGCATATTCCGATGAATCATTCACTGTAAGTCAAGAACGTGCTGTAGTATGGACTTGGCAAAAAAGTCAGAATGCTGGCAGTGCCAACCTTACATATCGCATTGTAAAGAAAGGGTTAATTTGGGACAGTGAGTATAGTACCAATTGGAATTTAGTAGGTAATTATCAAGATGGAAATCGTCAAGGGCACGAATTCCCAGGAATTCCCAACGATTCTGGTTATAGCCTTAGAATAACATGCAATACATCGGCTAATGTAGATACTGGTGGTACAATTTATAGGTAATAAATTTTTAAGACAGCGCATCCAGGTTTCCTGAATGCGCTGTTTATAGTATAGTGCCCTCCTAACATTTTAAAAATAATTTACTTTTAATTTAAATAGCATTTTTGTAAAATAATAGATGAGTAGAAGAAACTGGATATAAATTTTAGAATTGAATCAATTTCATAATTGCTTTTTCGAATAAGAGACAGACTTCACCTAGCGGAAAATCGTGATTTTTAAAAAGTTAAGCTGCTTGGGTTTGAGTATTTTTAAGTTCTTTTCCGATTCGATCTGCTGCCAATTTCGAAGCATTATAAACAAGGGTAACAAGGTCAAAGTGAAATTTTGCTTTTTTACCTGTTCGATAACGAACATTGTTGAGTTGAAAGAATTCTTTTAAATAGGCGATAACACGTTCGACCGCCGTACGTTGATCGTAGAGTTCCTCCCACTTTTTTGTTCCACGAGCAGGAGCTGTGTACCGTCGTACATCCGTCTCTATCCGGATTTTATAAATTTTTTGGCAGAGAGAATCCTGGGCTAATGGACAATCCTTGCATTCTTTTGGACGGACAAACTTAAGTGTTTTGTACTTTGGGTCATAGCTATCGTAACGATATGAATATTCTCGTACGCATGTAGGGGCAAAGTGTGAATCAAATCCGATCGTTTCACCTTCATTCCGCTTGTTGTAAGCAATGATGGAATAAGCCTCCATACGGTAAATCTGTTGGTAAATCGGAACAGAATCGTACCCTGCATCCATGATGCCATAGCGGACAGATAAGGGCAGTTTTTGCAAACCTTTAAGCAAAGGAATGGCTGCTTTTCCATCATTTAAACTACCCGATGACATGATGGATTGGAGAATATATTGACTCTTGGTTCCTACGGCAAGGTGTCCCTTGAAGCCATACCAAAAAACATTCTTCCCTTCGCTGTTTTTCTTAACTCCCCAAGCGGGTTCTATCAGCATTTGAGAACGGAGGGTTTCTAGGGGAACATCGAGTTGATCAGCAATCAATTTTTCAAATACGGATGATTCGGCTTTCTCTTCTTGCTTCTGTTTTTCGTATGCTTCCTTTTCTGCTTTGGACCTGCGTCCACGTTTCTTTGGTTCTGGTTTTGCCTTTTTTTCTTGAGTTTTTGCTTGATCTCGAGACTCAAAATGGGTGGCATCGATCGCGACTGCTTCATCTTCTACAAAACCTTCTTGGATGGCTTGGAGAAGAATTTGATTTTGCATGTCTTCTAGAAGCGCGGTTTGAGACAGTTTCTGTACTAAACGAGAAAAGGATGCTTCCGAAGGAAGCGCATCAGAAAAGAGAAATCCGCATTCCAAACGAAAAAGGACGTCATCCTTTAAACGTTTCCGTAAATCTTTGACCGTTGGAATACGTTCGACAATCCGAGCGACCAAAGCGTAGATCATCGCAGCATAATTTAATTCTGTAGGAGCCCCATGATTCGTTTTTTTCGACAGCGAAAAAAGAAGAGGTTCAATGTCTATTGTTGAAAAGATCGCCTCAAAACGTTGGGTAGGTTCTAAATCATATAAATCTTGAATGCTAAATAGGCTTCCTTGTCGTATAATGGACACAGGGAGTCACCATCCTATCTCTAGAGTTTTGGTCGCACTTAACTTTTTCGAGATTTGGGGAGGTACTCCTTTTTTTGTGTCTGAAAACCCTTGTAGTTACTAGGCTCAGATTTATGAAATTAATTCAATTAATAAATCTAATTTCATTTTGAAAGGGGATATCATGTTGAAATGGAAGATCATTAACATCCTATTATTGGCTCTTGGTGTACTTGTCCTTTACAATGCATATAATGTCTTAGCTGGCTTTTTCGATGGACTTCGCGGAACTGCAGTAATTTATAGATTAGGTTTTAAAATCCCTTTAAATGATCAGTCATTATTAGGATATGGCTTATCCTTTGCGATAATAGGCATCCTATTTTTACTCGCCCCCATTCTTATAAATAGAATGAGACTGGGAAAAAGTATAGGTGAAAAATCGTAGAGAGAATACTAATGCCTCTCTACACTTTTTAGTTCACTAATGCTACAGCCGTAAACCAAGGTGGCCGTTCCAGCTAAGGAACGGCCTTTTCTTATACTGTGCCTGAAAGCTATTGAAACTCTGTACAAAAAGAGAAGGGGAGCAACTGAGCAGAAGTTTCGTGGATGCAAAAGAGCTCTATGGTTTCGTTACTGCTGTTGGCGGAGAAAGTGTAGAATAAAAACAAAGTTGTTTAATTTTTAAGTTTAAAATACTTGATTTCCTAAGTGTAACATTTTTGTTTTAAATAATTCATTGTATACTAAAAACCAGTCCTTAGCCTATTTCTATATTATGTAAACTAATTATTTTTTTCATTTCAAGTATATATTCTTGCCTCATCATTTTAATCTCTTCTTTTCTTGTAACTGTAGAATTAATATGATGAGGCTTTTCTTAAATGAATATTGGCGATAAAGGGTTTTTATTTGCGAATAATTCATTGATTCTAGCCACTCTTGCAAGATCCCTTCCATATTTATACTTACTTTTCTAATAACTGTTCTATGACCTACAATCCATGCTTGAACCCCATCTTCAAAAATTACTTTATCTGTCGCTTGAACAACTTTGTATAAAGATGCTTATACTGATTTCGAACTACTAATATTAACTGGTCAATGTCTACCATAATTAATGCTTGGATTAAATCCTTATAAATCGCATTTCCCATGATAGCACGAGCTGCTTCTATTTCTAACCCACATTTTAGCCTTTCATGATAACCGTCGATTTCATACTTTAGTGTAGGCTTTTGTAAGTAACGGTTGTAAAATCCCTAATAACGCCGTTTTCAAATTCCCCAAAAATAACGGATAATCGTTTTGAAACTTNAAATCCCTAATCGTTTTCAAATTCCCCAAAAATAACGGATAATCGTTTTGAAACTTTTACATCACGGAGTGGAGAAACGATGGTCAAGATTGGGGAGTTTTTTATGATTCGAGAATTACATAACAAGGGCTGGACACAAATAGCTATTGCTGAAGAAATGGGCTTTGACCCAAAAACAATTCGAAAGTATTTAAATCAGGATCAACTACCAGAGAGGAAGAAAAGAGAGAAAAAACCTGGAAAGCTTGACGCCTTTAAAACCTACATACTTCAGAGAATCCAAGAAGGAACGACAAACTGTTCTGTTCTTTACGATGAGATTAAAGCGATGGGATATGAGGGAAAGGCAACAATTTTACGGGATTTTGTACAGCCTTACCGGGCTCAGCCTAAGAAACAAGCGACCGTAAGGTATGAAACACCACCGGGGAAGCAAGCTCAAATGGATTGGGGTTATGTAGGAAAATATGAAGTGGACGGGCAGTTAAAAGACGTGTACGCCTTTGTCATGGTACTTAGCTATTCCCGAATGAAATACATCGAGTTTACAACAAGTATGGATTTAGAGAACTTAATGAAATGCCACATGAATGCTTTCGCCTACTTTAATGGTGTTCCTGAACAAATTCTTTACGACAATATGAAGACAGCTGTTATTCGACATACGCCAGTGGAAATTCGATTTAACCGAAGGTTTGAAGATTTTCTTGCTTACTATGGCATCACACCGAAAGCGTGTCGTCCAAAGAGACCGCAAACAAAAGGAAAAGTAGAGAACGTTGTAGGATATTTAAAGAAGAATTTTTTCCAACGAAAACACGAACCCACATTACGGGCATTAAACGAAGACATTCGTGTATGGCTGGATGAAGTGGCGAATCAAAGACCTAATCAAACAACGCTCGAATCACCTTTTAAACGATTTGAAGTGGAGCAAGCACGCTTAGGAAAATGGGCCACAAAACCGCTCTTTCCGATTACACATTGGGAAGTACGAGAGGTCAGTAAGGATTGTTTTATCNATTGTTTCCTATCGAGGCAAGCAGTATTCTGTACCTTTCCGGTACGTAGGACAAAAAGTGAAAGTAAAAGAAACGTTAGATCAACATATTGAGGTCTACGATGAATACGAATGCATCGCAAAACATCCACTCCTGAAAGGGCAGCTCCGCTACCATGCACAGTTGGAGCATTATAAAGGGCTGAACGTGACCACTAGTGGTTTGGCGACCCGTCACACTCAGCCCGATGCCCTTGAAGTGGAACGACGTTCCCTTCAGGTGTATGAACAACTAGAAGGGAGTGAATCATAGTAAACACTTCACTTCTAGTTGAGCGCTTGAAAAAAGTTGGCTGGCACTATACTGCCAATCAACTGGATGGTCTCTTAGAAGACGCATCTAAAAATAATGTAACATATTCGGCGTTTTTATACACCCTTCTTACGCATGAAATCGAACAGAAAGAATCTGTTGCCTTTCAGCGAAGGATGGTGAAAGCGAAGCTCCCATTTCGTAAAACGGTTCATGAATTTGATTTCTCTTTTCAACCCAGTATCCAGGAAAAACGAGTGAAAGAGGTTGTCACCTGTCGGTACATTACAAGTGGCGAAAATATTGTGCTGGTTGGACCACCAGGTGTGGGAAAAACACATTTAGCTATCGCCTTTGGCATGGAAGCCATTACTCAAGGGTACTCTACTCTCTTTGTGACAGCAGCCGATTTTGTTTCCTCGTGCCGGAAGGCACAGGAGAAAGGAACGGTGGAACGATGTATACAACGCTGGCTACGCCCCGACGTGTTGATTATGGATGAAGTAGGTTATTTTCCGTTTGACGAAATAAGTGCCAACCTTTTTTTTCAGGTGGTTTCCAAGCGATATGAAAGAGGTTCCATCATTTTAACTTCTAACAAGTCGTATATTGAATGGGGAAAAATATTTGGGGATGAGGTATTAGCAACAGCTATATTAGACCGACTTATGTATCACGTTACTACGTTTAATATCAAGGGTAATTCGTATCGTTTAAAGGAAAAACAGAAAGCGGGCATTCTGCCCGCTACCCTAGAACGTTGAAAAGAGGGAATTTGATTTCGGAGAAAAGCGGGAATTTGAAAACGGCATTGACAGCTTTACGCCCTCCCCAAAAAATACAGGCCTTTCAATCTTATCTTTTTTCTTTTTATTGGTTTCAATTTCCCATCCTAATTCAATTAAATCACTTGATAACATTCTCAATACTTCATCACTTTGCAATCCTTTTAACAAAAAAAATGTACTAATTTTCTCTTCATGCTTTTTAAAGACTTCTACAACACTAAAAATAAAATCTTTAGGAGGTTCTGTACGAGGAAATGATTGAAAACGGATCGTTGACTGCTTCATCGTGTTCTCCATTCTAAGTTCAACTTAAAATAAAAAATCGCATGTTAGGAGTTTTTTTCCATTATACTCCTGAAGCATGCGATTTTTAAACAACTTTTTTATAAATTAAATGACTTTATTTTGATTTAAACAACTTTATTTTCATTCTACACAACATGTAGAGTAACAATATAGTTATTTACTATGAGGTTATTTAAGAAAAGGAAATATTACTCAATAAAATAAATAGTGAAACAAAAAAGCTATTTACCCTTCAATCCATTTCTTATCATATGGTAACAAATCATACTCTCCAACATCCATTAATTGGCAATTCTCAAGAGTTTCCTTATCTACTCTTGCATATCCCTTAGTAGATAATGTACATAAATCAAGAATGTTAAAGTCAATAACTCTAAAGTTTCTAAAGTCTAGCCAGTAGTCTTCCTCATTATTAAAGAACTTTATTACTTCTGAATAATATTTTGGATTTTTTTCGGCTACCTCTTTATCATAAGGTTTCATTCTAACAAGAAGTGCCCTATCTACTTTTCTTCCGTTCTTTTTCCTGTAAGCTATATCACATGGTTGCGAAAGCAATATATAGTATTTGTTATCTATTAAAAATATATCGCCAAAATTAATAGCTTGTCTCAAGATATTTATATTATCATCATATTTCTCGCTTTTTCTTAATGTGAAAAGAATTTCATTATCACTTTTTTCAGTATATCTTATTTGCTTTTCAAGAGTTTTATAATCAATTAACAACTTTGTTATTTCCTCTAAGTTAGAAGAGTAACGATTTCCAAATTCTTTTGTAACCAATGACAATAATATTCTGAATACTGTTTCCCCTACCGATGTACCTTCTAACTCTGGATACTTCAAGATTATATGCCTTATAGTCGGTGAAGATAGGCTTAATATTTTTTCCTTAGAATCAATAAGTCCTTGAGATAAATACTCTGTTAAATTTGAAATCAAATGGAAATTATAATTATTCCATAGACCATGAATAATTTCATCTAGTAATTCTTGCTTTTTTTCATCATCTATTACATTACTTTTTGTTACAACAGAAGCCAGATTAATAAACTCTAATAATCCGTGATTTTTATAAACACTACGGCGCAACTCATCATCGCAAATGTCTTCAGTATTCGCAGTAACTAGCAAACATATGTTATCTACTAACTTTCTTTCTCCGATTTCCTTAATAAGCTCAAAACCAGCATCTTTGCCTTCATTAGCTTTAGAAAAGTCCCTATCAATCAGCCAGAGAACCCTGTTATCAGAATCCATTTCCCATTCCTGCGGTAATTTCTCTAAAAATTCTTTAGCTTTTTTTACAGAACCAATCACTTTATAATCTCTAATAAGGTTAGCATCTTTCCATTGATTTACAATTCCTAATACAGGAGATAATACTTCATATTCTAAACTCACTGCAGTAGCTTCTACAACTTCATCAGTTATAAAGTCCTTTAGAAAAGCAATACGATCCTGTACATCATCCGAAAATTCTAATAAATCCTCTAAATCTAAACCGGCTTCTTTAAGAACATGTAAGTATTTAGAGGGTTGTACAGCGATTTGTTTTAAAATTTGAATCTTAGCATCTCCATCATTTTTATTACCATTCTCTTTATTATTGTCATCATCAACACATATAACTCGGTTTATTCTAGCTACCCTCAAGAATTCTTCGATTGAACTAATCAATGCTCTCACCCTTCGACTAAAACATTTGTTAAATCTATTTCCATTTTGTACTTATTCCCTTTATTGTTCTTAACTTCCATCAATCTAATCGTACAACCATTATTAAGTAGCAATCTTGTAATGATATATAATCCTAGTCCCCTACCTTCAAGTCGAGAAGTTATAAAAGGTTCAAATATCCTCTCTTCTATATTTCTACTAATACCAATTCCAGAATCCCAAACGTAAATGAATCCATTAGGACTTACTTCGATAAAAAAGTTCTTTTCTTCAATTAATTTATTATCATAGGCGTGGTTTAACCAGTATTCAGAATTAGAGAATAGATTATCTAACACTTGGATCATCGATCCTTTATTAGCGTATATACTAAAATCCCCATCTGGATTAACATTTATAAGGTTAATTTCCGACCTATTTGCTCTATCCTTATAAAAAGTAAAGTGCTCTTCTACCAACTGCTTTAAACCTATTGTTTGCTTTTTAGTTCGTACGCTCTTAAATCCTGGAGAGAGATGGGTAATTTGCTTTCTTAAAGAATCTAATCGAACAGTTATACTCTGGAAGTAAAATTCCATTTGATCATCCACTTCATAATATTTATTAAAATACTTTCTGGAATTTTGTATATCTGACTTAGAATTATTAATTAGAGTATAAAGTTCATGTGTTAAAGATTCCGCTGTTATTCCTAATCCTGCTAGCTCCATTACTTCTTGTACCTGGGACATAGACAATTCTATTTGTTCTACTAAAGATACTGCGCTTCCTTTAATCTTTTCTATCTTTTGAAAGCTATTAATTACACTGTTAAATAGATCTTCTATTTTTGTAGCTTTATTTTTAATTTCATTTATTAAATCAGCAATATCGTCTCTTTGTTCTTTTGTAATATTTTTAGACAACATCAATCGATTACGAGTTTTTTCTATATCTTGTGTTATATTTAAAACTTGTTCTTTATATTCACTCACTTCATTTGCAACGTTGGAGGAATTTTCAGCTGCTTCTATTATGTCTTGCTTCGCTTCCTGATGGCTTGGTAATTGGTCACTTTGAGCCTCTTTACTAGCATTTTTTTCCTTCATATAAGAAGCATACATTGTATTCAACAAATTTCTATTTTCGTTAATTTCTTTTACTGCAAATCTACAAATATTAAAAAATGCTCTTGAATAATAATCATCAATAAGGCCTTCCCGGCTCGTTAACTCCTTTAGCTTTTTATTCTCTAAGCCTGTTAACTTTATATAGCCAACAACATTACCTGACTTTAAATCTGTATATTTTCCACTAGTAAAAGATTCTGAGAATCCTAACCAATCAAAACCCATGGTATGACCTTTTTCACCGTATGGGAAAACTCTGAAGTTATCCCTATAAATCTTAACACCTGCATTCTCTTTGATATATTTCCTAAATTCAGAGAGATTTTCATAATTCTGATATATACCTATGTTAGACAACTTTTTAAACAACTTTGCATCCAAGGAAAAATCGAACAGCTTTCCAGTAAAGATCCCCGGATGATACTCTAAATTTAAGTTACCTATATCACAAAGCATTATATTCTTTGTAAATTTAAATACAAAATTCCCCTCTGTTAAATATTCAATACTATTTATTTGCAATTTATCTTTATATAACTCTACAAATTCTTGCAACCTATCTTTTATATTTAACCCAAAAAATTCAATTCTATAGGCCCCTTTAATTTCAAGCGACTCTTTATGTAATATCAATTCGTAATTTGCTGGTGCTGATTTTAACATTTGATTTTCAATCTCAGGAAATTCTAAATCCCTTTGACCAACTTTAGCTTTAATAATGAATTTTTTGCTAATATCGAATGGGGAAACAATCTTAGAGAGATTTTTTTCGAACTCATCAATATATTTATTGCTTCTCCAATCGTCTAGATTTTTCAAGTCTAATATCGTAATTTTTGTATAGCTTTTCTTCGTATTCTTATCTGAAACTGAATTAGTTTCTACATGTATATCTACCTGAGAAAGAGTTACATCTCCTTGAAATAAAGACCAATCTATATCAACTGATAGTTCTTCTTTTGTTCCTTCTTGTTTAGTAACTACAGAAAAGAAATTTCCAAGTCTTTGAGCAGACAACCTTCCCAAACCTTTATCACCTAAAGGAAGTCTATTAAATTTTGGAGTTAGTTCATCATTTTCTTTCATCTTGCGCTTTATAGATCTAGAAATAGTTAACCATCCTTTTTTTATTCTTTCTAAATCCATACCATTTCTATTATCACGAATTTCTATCTTTCCTTTAGCTATTTTTCCATTACCCATCTTCTTTACTGGACTCTTGCATTTTTCCGTCCGATCCCAAAAATGGGCATACGGGTGGCGTAAAAGAATAAAATGTAACGATTACGAGGATAGTCTTAGATTTTTAAGCACTTCAACCAGAGGTTTTTGTGCCCATCCTTGTTCATAGGCATACAAAATGAGCTGCCCCATACAGTCCTTTCGAATACGACGTACCACATCTCCTAATGTGAGCGACGGCGAATGGCGTTTTCCTTTCGCCTGTTCAAGCGCAAGAAACGTATACGCCAGAAACTGAATCGTCCAAAATCGTTCGATCCCTTTGTGCGAAAGGTGCTGGTACTGATCGAAACCAAGCAACTCCTTAAAGTACCGATACCCAACTTCGATTTGCCAGCGTACGGCATAGTGGCGCAGGACGGTCACGACATCCAGGCTGGTATCCGTACACAGTAGGCAAAACGGTAGTTTTTTCGGGTCAAACTTGTCTTCCCAGGACAGAAACACACGCACATTTTCCATGTTGCTCAGCGGTCCTTCATACGCGTACACCTTATACGTCTGACCGTCTACGGTAACGGGGCAGAGGTCAGTCGGGCGAAGAATGGTGGACGCAAATGTGGACGTTTTGATTTTCATCCCAAACGGAGCGATCATTCGATTCGAGCGAAACGCACCAATGACATGAAATCCCTTTTTGGTACAGGCATCGATCAGCTTTTTACTGGTGTACCAGCTGTCGATCAGGACATATACGTGTTCATCTGGTGAAGAAGAATAGGTTTCAAGGAGTTCAATCGCCAGGTCATTTTTACTTTTGAACGGGACGTTTCGCTCTTTGCAGTCTTCCTTTCGAAAATAGGAACGAAAATCCCAGGCAACCGAGAGATCATCCGTTACCACATGAGCCGTCACGAGCGAATGAGACCAGACCGATTTTCCTTCTGAATGAGAATAATGAAAATCGAGACCCTCCATTTTCACAGTGGAACGTTCTTTTTTACATTGTGTGTCGTCTAGAATCAGGAACGTAATCGGACGTGTATCTCCCCATTTGGCACGCGTCTGGCGAATGGTTTCCATCAAATAGGAAAGCCGCTGCTTCGTAACGTATTGGGGGTTCTAAGGAGATTCCTGTAAAAAGCGAGTCATACAACTAAGGTCGCGATCATGGTTGGATGATCGTCGAATTTGGCTGATGTTGACTCGGCCCTCGCAAAGAATGATGCCATGAAGAAAAGCAAGCAAATGTCGGTGTTGTGGCTTCGATAAGAGTAAATTCAGCGCAAAAACAAACTTGACGATAGAAGAGTGAAAAGTTACCATAAAAGTGGACATTCTCCTTTTGAGTGGTTTTAGGTGTGGTAGCCCAAACTTCTATAAAAGGTCGGAATGTCCTTTTTTATTGCTCATTTTTCGACAAATTTTTTACAAGAGTCCAGTTCTTTATATAATCTGGATCAACCTCAATCTTTACAAACCTAGCATCCGCATCGTAGGAATTTTTAACCAACTCAGAGACGGCTGTGATTTCATCAGCGATTAATTGCTCACCTAATTGAAATAAAAGCGAAGCATGAACATCAAAATTTACCGTCTCCATCTTTTTTTCCATCATATGCCCTTCCTTTCTTCAAGGGAAGACTCCATGCTACCCCCTAGATAAAAATAACCCCTTTAAATTTTATATTTACTACATAAAATATCCTATTATTACAGCTATAAATAGTATATACAATCCCAATATATTCAGTTTTAAGGATTAATCATGGATAATTAAGGCTTGCTGAACGAAAAAAGTCCTTATATATCAAGGGATTTGAGACAAAAATTCAATTTCAAGTGCACGGTTTCTGCCGGAAAACCTGTAAAAACCGTGTACTTGAGTTAGATCGACTGGGGCAAATGATTGTTGATTCGACTAAAATTCATTGAAAAACTCCAGTTTTAAAGCCTATATAAGAGCATTCCAGCCTTAATTGTACTGATTTTCGCCTAGATTATCGAGTTTATGTTTCGTTCAGCAAGCCCTAATTAATTGCTCTAAAATTATATTATACATAATTTTACTCCATAGGATTATTATTCTCCCATAAATATTAGCAAATTAAAAATAAGAAATAAGCATATGTGATTAATCTTCTTAACAATCCTTATAAATTTTTTCAACCCATTTATCAATATTGATATTAAAATGACGTACTAACCTAACGCTAAAATGTTGAACTTTTTTCAATTTCCAATGTCCCTGATTATAAATCAAATCACGCAGAATTTTCTGTATATATTTTTCATGCACATTTATGTCTTTACTTATCGAATATAGCAACAACGTAGATAACGAATGTCCATCCGGACACGAAACCTCCAAAATATAGGTTATCCTGTTATATCTCTCTATTCTAACAACAGCACACTTTCTTCGTTGTCCATCTGGTAATACAGAAAACTTTCTCCCTAATGGCAGGTCTATAAGTGAATTTGAAATTGTGAGTTCTGGATAACTTTCTCCCATTAAATCGATCATCTGTAAAAACTGTTCTAGGCCATGTGGTTTACTTTCTTCTACATCTACTGATTGCACATCTATAGCCTGCAATTTTCCACCTTTAATTGACTCGTCAACTCCACCATGCACAGTAGATCCACCACGACCTTGCTGAGAAACATATATATCCCCTTGATGAATATTCTGCATTTTATTGGACACTTTAACGACTTTAGCCTGTGAACTAAATCCTAGTCTTGTCGGCTCCTGCTCAATTACCAGCTGGCGATTATCTTCTCGTGGCACTTCTTTTGAGGTCGTATCAACTTCTACTTCATCTAATTTTCCCTTTTGGATTTGGCGCTTTTTCAAGCCAGGTACATAAATACGCTCTTTCAATAACGGATGAGTGTATGTAATCGTATTGATAGGACTGTACAATCCGTCTATTCCTACAATCTCAAAAACCATCATTTCGTTTCCATTTAGTGTCCCGCGATATGTAAGTGTTATGCCGTCTAAATTAGGAACAACGAAGGATAGAGGAGCTCCATATTTCAAATACATTCCCTGTTGATACACCTGCATATATATCGACTCAAACGATATACGAATATCAGTATTGCTGATAACCCATCCTATATGTTGAACGAATGCATCTGTTAAGGTACTCACAGGAATTTCCTTTGCAAACACAATGCTTAATTCCTGGTTTTGAACTGAAGCATGATTTACTAAAAGAGAAAGCCCATTCGGACGCAACATAGCATTGCTGCATACCTTGTATAGAGCAAAAAAGGCACGAATCATTTCTGTCTGTGGAATATGATAGGTTACCCCATGCACGGTGAACGAAAGCATTTGCTGCTTAATTAATTCAGTATCACGATATAAGTAATATTGGAACCGACGACAGACAGCAAGAGATGTATCTTGCTGAAAGGTAGCTCCTGCCGGAATAGTAACAGCTCCTATCGTTCCTTCTTTTTGCGTAGCCATCGGCGTACCATCATGATACCATTGTCCAATTCTCAACATAGGCAAAAGCCCGACCGGACATTCAATCTTTAAGAGTTGGTTTTTATCCTCAAATGCCACTCCAAGACGCCAGTTGTTTCTGGCATCCTGGTGCACATTACCAAACCAATGCAACTTTACTGTTTTCTTTTCTAACGCCTGTGCTTTGATTCTTATACTCGACATATTTGTTACCTCTCCCATTCATTTTGCTGAATAAAGCGATTAATCTCAGCTTGTACTACTGGTGAAATATCAGATCGCAAACCGGCCAGACGCTTTAAACTCCATTCTAAAAGCTCGCCCTTGTCATGTAGTTGCTCAACAAAAAAGCGAACCCGACGAATTTGAAACTGTTCGGTACTCTCCGTTGCACTTTCTAAAAACGCTTTTGTTTCTGGTATTTTATTTATTTTCTTTTCCAGTAGGTTCCTCTGTCCAATTTCTGTTCCAATTCGACTTACGGTTAGACGAACAGGGGGAGTAACTTGATACAAATGTTCTACTGCTTGCTTTACTTGCTGTAATACCTCACTATCACGTATCACCCAGTCTATTCTACTAGTAACTATTTTTCGCGCTTTCACTTTTGGTGAATTTGTAAGCAACCATTCTCGACAATTTCGATACAGCCGAATATATAAAGCCGGGTGTTCCTCACGAATCTCTGTAACCGTCCATTCAGGATGTGTTTTACATAATTCTAGCCACTTTTCTTTATCACTTTCCCATTGGACTACTTTTTGTGATAACACATCGACTCTTTCATTTTTTCTGGTGTATTTAATCACTGTGTTGGTATCAACACCTAACTCATATGCTGTTGCTCGATAGGACAGCCTCTTTATATTTATTAGGTAGTATAGTTTATGTTTCCATACTTCTCCGAACGATTTAATCCTTCCAATTTTATATCGATTGGAACCTGTGATATCAGGACCACGCCGAGAATAAGTAAAGCGACAAGCTGGGCATTCAAATGTACCAACAGGGCTTCTCGTATCCGTACAGATCGTTATATGAACGGCACGAATAACATCCTTTTTGTAATGCTCACAGACTTTATTTAAACATGGATAAGGAGATTTTCCAAATGGTATATATGGTCGAGAAGCATAAGACAAAATTGTATCTATTCGCTCGCCTAGAAAGCGAATAAGGAGCAAATGGCGCACTGGATGAAAGGATTTTCGATGTTTTCTTGTAATAGCTTTAAGCCAACAGGACGGATCCTCTACATCAACAGAAGATTGCAACAAATTCAAAGCTTCCTGTCCGTAAAAAGCCTGAAATTGCTGGGCTAATGCATGTTGATCAACCCTCCCTTTCACATTTGCGATTCCTTTATGCTGTAAAAGATACCGATATGCTTTCTGTAACGGTTCCCAATTAAATTCATAGCCTTCTATAGCAAGCTGAATAGAATCGTAGGCCATGACATGTAAATGTTCCATTGTCTTTGCTGAGTATGTTACATTTCGTCGATTTGAAGAACAGTTTTCACGCGTCGCAGCTACAAATTCTTGTCTGTTTTTTGGTCGGAATGAAACAGTACTTTCTTGTAAAATACAGGAATGCTTAGTGCAGACGTACACGCTAGGAAGCTGGTGAGATAATCGCCAATATGTTTCACCGTATCGCTGAAAGTCTTCCTCTACACAATACGGACAGTACATTAACCTTTCCTTGTCTCTAACTCCGCTTGCCATAACACCCGTCATTACATGAATGGCTCCTTTATGGACCCCGTTACACATCGTTTGATAAACAAATTCTCTCGTTTCCGGCAAAGCGAAATTGGTGTGGTAGCAGTAAAATGTATGCTTAGTAATCCATTGCTCTGGCGATACCGGATGAAAGTGTTCTAACTGTCTGTGTAAATAAGCAAGACAAGTAGGTAAATCAGGAATAGCAAGCTGTGTTCGATTACCGAATAGTTCTTCCATGGTCTGTTTAGGACTTTCATTTAAAGAATATAAGTGATATCGAGCTAGCCAACTATATAGCAGCTCATCTTCATATAAACGTGGAAAAAAGCCTAACATATCGTCTTTTCCTCACAGTACTAACTCTGTAAGGGGCTGTTTGATATAGCCAGCATCCAAAAGCGAATCATAAGCAGAATACTGTTGCTTTTTCCCCTTCTCAATTATTTGTGTCAATTTATTTTGGACATTATTTTGTCGACTTTGCTTACTTTCGCTTTTCTTTTGTTTGTACTCCTTGATGTACTCCAAAGCCTCCGTAACAACCTCAACTTTTGTCTTCTTTCCATCTTGTTTCATAATGTTTACTACAACTTTTTCTGCCAACTTCGGCTCAATATCTAATGCAATAAGCGCCTGAATAGCTTTCTCTATTATAGTTACATCATATTTCTGTCTTGCTTCTGCTTGCCGTTCCTTTTTCTTTTGAATCGTAGCTCTAAGATCAATTTTTGACTGGCGATGTTGTAAGTAACTCGCCAGATCCATCGGCATAATGTCTTCATACTTCTCAATTTCGGAGAGTGATCCTGATTTCAATGCTTGTAACATCGGCTGTACAAGTCGTAAGTCTTCTTTTGCCACTTGTCGGATAAGTGCTGAAGTAATCGTCTCTCTCTCCGTTTCAATGGCACGACTTTGAGCAAGAGAATACAGCTTAACCGCAATATCAACGATACCTTGGCTCTCTTCATATAGGACTTTACGGATCTCCTCCGTAAGAGGGACTTTATTTTGTGTCCATTGATAACGCCACATTTCTTCAATCAGCATACTCCAGTCATCTTCTGGCTTCATTTGCTCCCAGACCATATCCCCCTGCCCACTCCCACGTCGTGCCTGCCGAAAATCTTGCTGTAACACGGTACGGGCACGCATTGTCCCAATCAGCATAACAGGAATACCAACTTCGTTAATGAGCGTCACAAAAAAGTTCATCATCTGCTCTGAACCTTTTTCTTTGGCTGTTAGTAAATGTTGAATTTCATCAATAATAAGTGCTCCAATGCAATGTAAGCGTGCAATACGTCCCATTTGCGTCACCATAGAACTAATGGAATTACGTTTATTTCCGAACTTCTGATAATAATTTGTGCCAATTAAATCATCTATTTTTAAGAAAAAGTCCATACAAAGAGATTTGAGTGAACCATCATGTGGACAATTGATTTTAAGCCAAACAATTTGGATTCTGCTTAACGGATGTGGATGTAAAATACATTGGGGGTAGAGAGATAAGATACGCTCAATAGCTGTTGTTTTTCCGATTCCTGAAACACCCATAAGTGTGAAACTTGAGGCAGTACGTCGAATCCCCGGAACTGCTTCTCCCGTTAACAACTGTACTTGAGATGGATCAAATGGATTGCGAGAAAGATAGCCTGTCCGAATCAATCTGGAAAAACGTCGCTCTAAGTCCAAGTGTTGTGTCACCGGTTGAAAAAATTGCTGTAATCGATAGAGCGCATTAAATCGTAATTCAGGTGCTAGTTGACGCTCTCCTTCAAGATAGGGTGGATAAAAGCAAAGCTTATCGTAGGCCCCTTCCTGAGAAAGAATTGGGGGTAGTGCCTCGATTAAAGGATTGCCCTGATAATCTATTAGCTCTTGTTCATGATAATTAGCAGTAGGCCAGCTTTCTACTTGCTCAGGCAAACGCTCATACTCATCAATCATCGGACAGGCGCTCCTTTCGCTTTCGCAGAATATCTTTAATACTTGGTCGATTAAAGTTATCTTGTTCAACCGATGACAATGAAATCACTTCTGCATCTTTTTCTTGTTTTTCACTCAGGCTAAAAGCTTCCTCACTACGTTTCTGTTCTCGTTCTATTTTGCGGTTTTCCCGAATTTCCTTTGTACGCGCTGATTTACTCACTCGCTTATCTTGTCTAGTTTTCACTTCTTTTTTTGCTTGTTCGACAATCTCTTCGACATCTGCTATAAACGAAACTTCTGCTCCTAGTTGCTTATACTCAGCTTCTTTCTTCATTTGGCGTTCATAAGCACGTAAGTAATTCACGTCGTCAAGCGACTTCCCCTTATAACGCTCCTGATGCTCAAGTAGATGGCAGCACTCAGGCATCCCTGCTTGTTCATCCCAGAAATAAATTGTAGATACGTTTCGAGGATCATAAGAAACTGTTGTCTTCCAACTTCCCTTTTGACGAGCTATGGAAAACCATGACTCCTTTAACGCACGTTCACAGCTGTACATCATCCCTTCGAAATGAATTCCTTTATATGTGACAGTTGCGCTACCTTGAGAAAGCAAATGAAGCTGTACGAGTGACTCTGGAATATACCGAAGCTTCCCTGACTGATTTTTAACTCCCCATTTCCAGAGTTCAATAGGGATCGGTTGAACATCTTCTTCTACCATCTGCTCATTACGGATATATCCACTGATATAATGCTTTGTATTATGAAGAATGACTTGTTTAATCATGATTTGTGTGAACTGTTCGAGGGTTAATTTTGCATCTAAACGATAATCTCGAGCCCCTCGCTCCTGAAAATCCTTCTCCACATACCCAGGCAGAAATGGCTTTACTTTTTGTTGTAATGTATCAAATTTTTTCTCCACAATTCCTTTCAAATCTGCACGATAGGGAGGAGCATTTTCAACATGCAAATTAAAAGCAGCTATTAATCGTTCAACATTATATCCTTCTAATTCTCCACGATCCGCTAATAAAATTTCTGGCAGATGTTCACACGGCCACATGTCTTTTGAAATCTGAATGCCATATTGTTTGCAAAATTTCACTTTATCGGATGCCATATTTGCGAGCGCCATCATCGCTCCCATCCATGAAGGGCCTTCTAGCCCGATGTACATGCCTACAATCATACGGCTGAATACATCGATTACAACATACATCACAGGACGACCAATGATCCAATTTGGGTTATAACTCGATACTAAGTAGGCGTCTGCCACTGTTGCATCAATCTGAAAACGTGAACCAGGGCCAAACGCTTCAAATGTAGAGGAACCAAGTACTTCCCGGTAGTCCTTCTCATATTTCTTACGGCCTTGGCGTGCCAGTGTCGTTTCGGATATGTCATATTCTTTTTGATACCAATATCGAAATTGCCGTAATGTTGGAAGCATATTTTCGTCAGCAATGATGATTTTTTTCTGCCCATTTTCTATGTAGTAATCTTCAGCATAAAATTCCCGTATCATCATGCGATACACAGATACTAGGCTGTTCTTTTTGGGATTTAAATAATACTTTTCGATCGCGATCCGAAAGATTCTTTTTGTTTTCTCATCAACATTAATCCCCTCTATACCTCGCCTGGATGGCCGACCCCTTTTCTTTTCACTTGTACTTTTCTCTTTACCTTTTCCTCCTGACTTATCATAGTCTGGAAGTAAAGAATTGGGCGTCTTGCCACGTTGCCAAAAACGACGCAAGTATTTGTATAAGGTAGGCTTAGCTATACCAGTTTTCTCGATTGCTCGTTGAACAAGCATTCCTCGCTTATCACTTCTGTAAATGTCCGGCTCACACACGACCATATCGTAAATAGCTTGCCATGCCTGATCTCGCTTTTGTTGATGCCTTTCAATAGCTTCCTGAGAAACCATTGGCAAGTATGGATCAACCAATACCTTTGTAAATTCATCCTGAATAATTTCCTGCATTACTTCCCTTACTTTACGCACCACAGGAAAGGCTTTCTTGTCTTCCACATCAATCAGATAGCAGACTGTTTGTTCAGAATCAATCCACAACACACGATATAATTGCCCTGTCTGTTCGTCTTTAAGCAATTCATTAACAGTCAAATTCATGCGCCCCACTCCTGACCATGAGCTACTTCGACAAATGTAAAGTAAGAAATTTCCTTCCTAACCGAAAATGGGCTTTTCATATCAAAAGTAATAAGTTTACTTGCCACAAGATATTTAAAACAATGTAGAGCTGTTCCAGATTCCAAAGCATATTCTTCTTCAAACTGGGCAAAAAGGCGAGATAATACCCCTTTTCGCCGCCGTACATACTCAAATAGTTCTTCAACTATCTCTAGCATCGGCTGCTCGATTCTTTTATAACTTTGAAACCGTCCGATATTACGGCAAATTTCAACGGGTAAATCTTTTTCCGTTATGATCGCCCAATCAATTCCTTTTTCTTCCCAGTAAACTCGTTCAATATCAAATTTCTCAATCGTACGTGGATTCTCAAGTTGTTCAGAGGGTTTCAATGTTCGCGCTAACACAAATGTTTGGCTTTCTTGTCGAATAGTAATTAGAAAATCAGTGGTCATAACAAGAGGAGTTTTTGTTGTGTGGTCTTCTGGATGAGAAATACTTTTTTCTTCTGCAATTCTTGTTGTTATCTCGCGGTTTAGAGGAAACTGTTCACGAATATCAACTACATTGTCAGCCCAATCAAGTAAATAAAAATAATCACGTTCCAAGTCGGATAAAAGATGATGAATACGGTTCGTTTTAGTTCCGTAAATCCGATGTGCACGGCCAGACGAAGGAACATCTTGAATGGTTAGCCATGGCTTGTACGCCGCTCCTTCCCCCATTCCTTTTCCTTGCTGTTGATAACGAGCAATTTTTTCTTCGGTCCACTCACGTTTACGTTTAGCCATAACATCCCTCCTCATTTTTCCGAAAAAACGAAAAAGACTGTTATCGTGATTATCTCACAACAACAGTCTTAGTAAATATCTTTTTTGTCAAGTTAATGACTTTTTTGTCCGGTAAAGAACTTTATTGTCACTTAACACAACAAACGCCATAATTATAAATTCTTACTCTACTGTAACTGATTTAGCCAGATTACGTGGTTTATCCACATCGCAGCCACGGTGCAGAGCTGCATAGTACGAGATAAGCTGCATTGGAACTACCGATACGAGTGGCGTTAGCATCTCATGTACAGCCGGAATCGTGAAACGGTCTCCCTCATTCTCCATACCTTCCATACTAATAATGCAAGGGTTCGCACCGCGAGCTACAACCTCTTTCACGTTACCGCGAATATTCAAGTCTAGCTCCTTCTGTGTAGACAGGGCAACAATCGGCGTATCCTTCTCAATAAGAGCGATCGGACCATGCTTCAGCTCACCGCCAGCAAAGCCTTCTGCCTGAATATAGGAAATCTCCTTCAGCTTCAGGGCGCCTTCGAGGCATACATAGAAGTCAATGCCACGGCCAAGGAAGAATGCATTGCGATGCGTGCTCAGGAACTCATCCGCAATCTTCTTCATCTCATCCTTGTTATCGCATAAGGTCTCAATTGCATTGGCTACGATGCCCAGCTCTTTCAGCGGGTCAAAATCCAGCGACAAGCCTTGCGCACGTGCCGTATCCACTGCAAGGATCGCTAGTACCGCTAACTGTGCAATATACGCTTTCGTCGAAGCGACCGCAATCTCTGGACCGGCATAGAGCGGCAGTGTATAATCTGCTTCACGAGATAGGGTAGAGCCTGGCACGTTCGTAAGCGTCAGTGCTTTGTATCCCATCTTCTTCACCTGTACCAACACCGCGCGGCTGTCCGCTGTCTCTCCGCTTTGCGAGATAAAGATGAACAGCGGCTTTTGGCTAAGAAGCGGCATATTGTAGCAGAACTCGCTCGCAATGTGTACTTCTACCGGAATACCTGCCATCTTCTCGATAAATTGTTTACCGACAAGACCTGCATGATAACTAGTACCACAGGCAACAATATAGATACGATCCGTATCCCTCATCGCCTGACGGATCGATTCCTCCAGCTTCAGATTACCGTCCTCGTTCTGATATTGCTGGATGATATTGCGGATAACGAACGGCTGCTCATCAATTTCTTTTAGCATATAATGCGGATACGTACCCTTTTCAATGTCGCTGGCGTCGATTTCAGCAACAAACGGATTGCGGGTGATTACGTTTCCATCCAAATCCTTAATCGTGGTGCTATCTTTTGTTACGACTACGATTTCTTCGTCCATTAGCTCGACGAATGTATCAGTTACTTGTAGCATCGCCATGGCGTCACTAGCTACAACGTTGCAGTCTTCACCCAGGCCGACAAGCAGCGGGCTTTTATTCTTGGCTACATAGATAACGTCCGGATCTTCCTGATCCAATAGAGCAATGGCATACGAGCCTTTCAAGTTTTTCAGCGTGGTACGGAAGGCTTCTTCTACGCTCATGCCTTCTGCCACGAATGTTTCTATCAGCTGCACAATAACTTCAGTATCCGTGTCGCTGATAAAGGAATGCTCGGATAACAAATTCCGCTTCAAGTGTTCATAGTTCTCGATTACGCCATTATGCACAAGCGTAAAACGCGCAGTATGACTCTGATGTGGATGTGCATTTATGCGATTCGGTACGCCGTGCGTCGCCCAACGTGTATGACCGATTCCAACGTTGCCTGTCGTGTCCATATCTACAACGTCACGCAGCGCAGCAATACGACCTTTCTCCTTAAAAACACGTACACCTTTTCCGTTTACAACAGCGATGCCTGCAGAGTCATATCCACGATATTCCAGTTTCTCCAAACCACGAAGCAAGATTTCTTTTGTATCCTGAGTTCCGATATATCCTACAATTCCACACATATACGTTTTTGTTCCCCTTTCGAGACGGGGCAACACACGTCGTCACTACAACTCTTCCGTTCAGACAGGGTGCGCCCCCGTCTACCATTGTCTTTTGTTATCGTTTCAAAATGAAAATCCACTTTATACACATACCCCGGTTTTTGTTTCTTAAACCACAGATATGAGACCGTGCTGTTCTTTTGTCCGGCAAGTTTCCTTGACGTTTTGTTGAACAGCCCTGCGGCAGCGGTCTACTGCCGGGAGGCATCCGCCGAATCAATCGATTAACCTCCACCTCGTCAACCATTCCTTTACCGTCCGATAGGAATGGTCCTGGCGCTTTTCGACATCATTATATTTAAGACCAACCTGTACATTTCCTGTGCTCTCCATCCCCTCCTTATTTGTACTATGCATACATTACCACATGTAAACACTTTCTAACAATAGGGAGTTTTCCCCGTGTCTTTACCTTTACCTAACATAAGAAAAAAAGGATACGGTATGACTACCGCACCCTTTTAACGAAAATTTATACGAGCTCTTTCTTAACGACATCAGCGATGTGTTCTACATACGCTTCCAGCTCTGCTTTATCCGGGCCTTCCGCCATCACGCGAACAATCGGCTCCGTTCCGGAAGGACGAACAAGCACGCGTCCGTTCGAACCGAGCTTTTCCTCTATTTCTTCAACGGCAGATTTGACCGCAATGTTTCCTGTTAGCTTCGATTTATCAGCAACACGTACATTCACAAGAATTTGCGGATATTGGGTCATGGTCTCTGCGGCTAATTCAGACAGTGGCTTGCCGTTTGTTTCCGCAACCACATCAAGCAATTGCAACCCCGTCAGCAGCCCATCTCCGGTCGTATTGTAGTCAAGGAAAATGATATGGCCTGATTGTTCGCCACCCAGGTTAAAGCCGCCTTTAAGCATTTCCTCCATTACATAGCGATCCCCTACAGCCGTCTGGCGAGTCTCGATGCCTTCCGCCTCAAGCGCCTTATAGAATCCGATATTGCTCATCACTGTAGATACGACTGTATTGTTCTTCAGTTTGCCACGACGCTTCCAAGCTACGCCACAAATGGCCATTATAAAGTCGCCGTCAACAAGCTCCCCTTTTTCATCGACCGCAATCAAACGGTCCGCATCGCCGTCAAATGCCAAACCCAGCACAGCGCCATGTTCCACTACGGCTTGCTGTAGGGCTTCTGGATGAGTAGAACCACACTTATCATTGATATTCAGACCATCCGGATTGCACGCCAGCGTGATTACATCTGCTTCCATATCAGCATACAATTGTGCTGCCAGTGCGGAGGCAGACCCGTTTGCGCAGTCAACGACAATTTTCAAATTGTCGAATCGATTTTGCACTGTACCTTTTAAGTACTGAAGGTACTTCTGTGCCCCCTCTTTATAATTAAGCACCGTTCCAATATCGCCGCCAATCGGACGCGGCAGCTCATCTTTCTCTGCGTCAAGCAACGCTTCGATTTCAGCTTCCATCTCATCGAGCAGTTTAAATCCGTCGCCACCAAAGAATTTAATACCGTTGTCCTGTACCGGATTGTGAGACGCAGAAATCATAATTCCCGCGTCTGCTTCCAGGGCACGGGTAAGATAAGCGACACCTGGAGTAGAGATGACACCCAACCGAATCACTTCCGCTCCGATAGACTGAAGCCCGGCGATAATGGCGCGTTCTAGCATCGGTCCTGAAATGCGCGTATCGCGGCCGACAACCACCTTCGGTCGCTCGTTCCTGCTTTCACGGGTAACGATATATCCGCCGCATCGCCCCAATTTATATGCCAGCTCTGGAGTTAATTCTGTATTGGCAACGCCTCTCACGCCGTCAGTTCCAAAATATTTACCCATTTCTTTACCTCTCCTCTCACGAGTTAACATTCTGATTATCAGCTTGTTCTTTTATTACAACTACTGCTTGTAGACCTTGTTGATTTACTATTTTCACATCGGAAGGAAGATTGCTGACATGTACGGACGATGTATACTGACCTGGCTGCTTTCCGCTCAGATCGATAGAAGCAACAAGTTTATTTTTATCGATTTTTTCTATTGCCTCTTTGGTCCCTTGAAGTTGCAGTTCGACACGACCGGATGAAGGTTTAACGAGCTCCGCGCTCTGACCTTCGGCAAGCCCCTGGAATTTGATTGGCAACTCCACCGAATCTCGTATATTTGCCGGTGGTTGAGGCTGCTCCTCTGGCTTCTCCGGTTCATTAGGAGCAGTACCTACCGTCGCTTCATTCTTTTTTATGATATCGACCTTCACTTCTACAGATGTCACATCCGCTTTCTCTATTTTATCCGGCAGCGAAATATTGACAGGAACCGTCTTCGATTCACTTAGCCCGTTTACATCTACATCCGGAAGAGTAATGGTCGAAATTGTATTCAACACTTCCTGACTCCCATATAGTGTCACTTGTTTCGGATTCGCCGTTATAGCGGCAATCTGATACCCTTCTGCCGGTGTTCCTTTACTTCCAACTTTCAAAGGCACCGTCTTTCCCGGAGTTACGGAGAGCGGGACATGCACATCCACTGTTGCAGGCGATACTTTGGCCACTTCTACAGGCTCACCGCGATGATCAAGTACACGAAGCGGAGCTCTCGCATTAACCGATTCCTCGGCTCCTTCCACGCTAACATATGCCCGAACAAATGCTACATCCTTCACCTGGCTTTCCGGCACGGTGACAGTCACCCTCTGAGGATTAACAATGGGCTGACCTACTTTTCCATAGGCCTTCGCCTTACCGACAACATCCACTTGAATCGTTTTTTCTATCTTCTTAATTTCTTCGATATTGACTGTTACACGGCTTGGCTGAACCGTTACTTCAAGTCCTCTGGGTACTCCCTCATATTGTACCGGTACATCATGCTTTCCGCTACCATAATTGCGTAAGTCTACATAAACGTCAAAATCAGGTGATATAAGAGAAGACATAGCTAATAGATCTTTGCTTCCCTTCACCTCTACCTGTACGGTGGAGGGCGCCTGCACAAGGTACTTACGCGCATCATACCGCACCTTCAAGTCAACCTGATTTGTCTGCGACGTTACTTGTCCCTGCCCTACACCCGTGCTGGCGATCGGGTCATTATTGACTACTGCCCATAGCATCAAGGCCAGCAACAGCGAGATTACTTTGACCACGGTGTTGTTGTTAAGCCATCTATCCATCGTTTTTCACCTTCCGTTGCCAGATCGGTGTCGCCGCTCTTCCTTGCTGGGTGAGCTTCTCATGCAGAAGTTCCGTGAGCTTCTCCTGGTCATAATCACGAGTAATCTCGCCATTGAGCGCGACAGAGACCTGACCGGTTTCTTCCGATACTACTACAGCAAGAGCATCTGATACCTCGCTTAACCCGATGGCCGCCCGGTGGCGCGTGCCCAGTTCCTTGGAGATGGTAGGATTCTCGGAAAGCGGAAGATAACACCCTGCCGCCATCACCATCTCTTTACGCATAATCACCGCGCCGTCATGCAACGGAGTGTTCGGAATAAAAATATTAATCAGCAATTCAGTACTGCTGCGAGCGGTCAAATTAATGCCGGTCTCAATATAATCTGATAATCCTGTCTCTCGTTCGATGACAATGAGCGCTCCAATTCTCCGCTTCGCCATATAGAAAACAGATTTACCTATCGCCTCTACAGCATCGGCTACCGCTTTCTCTTCAGGAGCTGAACTGCGGGAGAACAGACGACCGCGGCCAATTTGCTCCAGTGCACGCCGCAACTCCGGTTGAAAAATAACCAGAATTGCAAAAACTCCATATGTAAAAGCTTTGTCCATCAACCATTGCAATGTACGTAATTGCAGGACAGTACTAGCCAACATTACAACAACGATGACAATAATTCCTTTAAACAATTGAAGTGCACGAGTTCCACGTAGCAGAAGAATCAATTTATAAATAATATAAGTAACAATTAGAATATCAACTGCATTAATAATGTAGCCAAGAAAATTCTCCGTAAAATCCTCCATTCACTTTCCTCCTTAAAGCGGGAGGCAATCATCAGGCAAAGGTGTGCCGTTCCCTTGTATCCCAGCGTTCTCTTTCCTTAGTATATATTGTTTTCCAAGCCCACGCAAAAAAGACACGGTATTCCGTGCCCTTCTTCCATTTTTATTTTAGCTGCTTATAAGCGAATTGAAAACCTTTTTTAAATTATACCAAACCCATTCCAACGCTTCATGAATTTCTTCTACTTCACCTGAAATATGAGCTGTGGAGGCTGCATACACCTCGCCGTCAATGGCAACCACATTTCCCTTTACGTCTCCATCGATCCGAATGCTGCCGTTACGCACGACAATATCGCCTTCTACAGTTTTGCCTGCAGGAACGATAACCATATGTCGATCTTCATCGACTTTAATATTCTGGGCCTGCGGAGCGGAGAATTCAAACCGTTCCTGCCCTTCCGTCCAGAATGACATCATGCTGCCAGCCATTAACATAACGAACAACGAAGCGGCCACAAGCAAAGGATGCCGTTTAATTCGGTCAAAAAAGCTTACTTTTCGCTTTTCTTTGGGCAGAGCAGCCATTACACGGTCCGTAAATCCTTCCGGTGCTTTAGTATGAGATAAGCTTTGTACGAAAGCGATTGTTCTCTTCAGTTCCTGGAAGTGTCTTTTGCAATCCTGGCAGGTAGCGATGTGGGCACGGATCTGCATCTCTTCTTCCTTGGTTACTTCTTCATCCAGGTAGTGATGCATAAGACGCACGATATCTTGGCAATGCATAATAAGTCTCTCCTTCCTTTCTACTACATAAACCGAAGTTTTTTGCGCAGTGCTTCCCTGCCTCGGTGAATTCTGGTTTTGATGGTGGAGATGGGTAGCTGGACCGCTTCACTGATTTCCTGCAGGCTTAAATCTTCAATGTAGCGTAGCAACATGACCGCCCTGTATTTAGGGCTTAATCCCATGATGGCACCCTGTACTTCTCCCTGCAATTCATCTGTTAGCACTTCCTCTTCCGGTCCCTTGCTCGTGTCGGCAAGCCGGTCATGCCAGTCCACTCCCTCTGCTCCGGAAATTTCTGCGTCAATGGAGAGATTTTTCTTTCTTTTTCTGAGAAGATCAATACTGAGATTCGAAGCGATACGGTATATCCATGTAGAGAACTTGTACTGGGGGTCATAGTTGTCCAGGTTAGCGTATACGCGCAGGAATGTCTCCTGGGCCACGTCCTCCGCTTCCTGCCGGTTACCCACCATTCGGTAGGAAACATGGTATACCTTATCCTTGTACAAATCGACCAGTTCGGCAAAAGCGTCACGATCCCCATTTTTTGCCCGCTGGATAATCCGTTGCTCGGTAATGTCCAATTTGCTCCACATCCTAAATCAGTTTCCCGTATATTACATACGTCTGCTCTACATTACAGGTTTCACAAAAAAATAAAAAGACGAGAACGCATAATGCGCGCCCTCGCTTGCCTTTATCCATTTTGCTTCTTTATTATATTAGTTTTTCGCCGAATACGGAACCCATTAACGCTACCGCAACGCGCGCCGTCTGATTCATCTGATCGAGGATCGGATTAACCTCCACGAACTCAGCGCTGGTCAATACGTTGGCTTCAGCTAGAATTTCCATTGCGAGATGGCTTTCACGATAGCTGATGCCTCCGATAACTGGCGTTCCAACACCTGGACAATCGTGCGGATCAAGACCATCCAAATCAAGACTCAGATGAACGCCATCCGTTCCGTCCGTGACGATTTTCATCGCCTCCTCCATGACTCGTGCCATGCCCAAGCGATCGATTTCGTGCATTGTAAATACTTTAACGCCAAGCTTTTTGATAAACTCTTTCTCGCCGGGATCCAATGCCCGTGCTCCGATAAGCACCGTTTTTTCAGGATTTAGTCTGACATTCGAGCTTCCGATAGAGGTGAGCGATTCATGACCGTATCCAAGACTTACAGCAAGTGACATACCATGAATGTTTCCTGACGGAGAAGTTTCTGCTGTGTTCATATCACCATGAGCATCATACCAGATAACACCGGACTTTGGACGGTGCGTAAGCACGCCAGCAATCGTACCGATGGCGATGCTGTGGTCCCCTCCGATAACAAGCGGAAAGTTCCCTTTGGCCATCTCACCTGCGACCGTTTCGCACAGTTCAAGGTTTACCCGTGCGATTTCGTCTAAATACTTGAGATTTGTGCCTGCAGTCGTATTTTCCTTCGGACGACGTACGATGATGTCGCCTTTATCCTGCACCTTGTATCCGATTTTCTCCAAACGCTCCACAATTCCAGCGTAACGGATGGCGCTTGGTCCCATGTCTACACCGCGTCGGTCCGCTCCCAAATCCATCGGAACACCAACAACCGAAATATTTCGATTCATTGAAGGATTCATATATGTAAGCCCTCTCTTTCTATATGGTACGTTTATTTTATCTCTTTCGGAACAAATGACTCAACTCGACAGGTTTATGAATGGTTATACATCTGTCGGCAGAATATATTCTATATATATTCTGGGTTTGAAGAATCGATAAAAGGGGTAAATAAATAGGGCTTTTTATAGAAGGGGGGTTGCCATGATCACGTTTTCTTCCGTCTCCAAAACATATGAGGATGGCACACAGGCTATTCGCGGGCTCGATTTTACCATTCAGGCCGGCGAACTTTTCGTGCTTATCGGCCCAAGCGGCTGCGGTAAAACGACGACAATGAAAATGATTAACAGATTAATCGAGCCAACAGAAGGGAAAATTCTCTTGCATGATCGGGAAATACATATGTTTAACGTTCAGGAGCTCCGCTGGAATATCGGGTATGTACTCCAGCAAATTGCGCTGTTTCCCCATATGACAATCGCTGAGAATATTGCACTCGTTCCAGAGATGAAAAAGTGGAAAAAAAAGCAGATAAGCGACCGCATTGATGAACTTCTACATATGGTAGGCCTTAATCCTGCCACGTACCGTGATAGAAAGCCATCTGAATTGTCTGGCGGTCAGCAGCAGCGTGTCGGTGTTATACGGGCATTAGCAGCCGACCCGGAGGTAATTTTAATGGATGAGCCCTTCAGCGCACTTGATCCACTCAGCCGCGAACAACTGCAACAGGATATTCGCAGTCTTCAACAGAAAATTAAGAAGACCATCGTATTCGTTACACATGATATGGATGAGGCGATGGCTATCGGTGATCGCGTCTGCTTAATGAAAAATGGAGAAACAATACAAATCGATACGCCACAGAATATGATTCTACGCCCTGCTAACGACTTCGTACGCGAGTTTATCGGGAACCGTAAATCTTCCTGGCTAACTACAGTGGATGTAATCAGCGAAACAAGAAGTCCTCATCTCCTATCGATTCATGAATGGGAAAAAGGACACATCTCAAGCACCTTACCGCTGTATATCGTTGAAGAGGACGGTTCCCTGTTCGGTAAGATTGTGGAAGGCAGCATTGTTCGGGAATACGTTCCTATGATACCTAATGACATGAGGCTAGCCCAAGCTTTGCCTCTCTTTGAACAGTATCAGGTAGAAGCCTTACCTGTCGTTAAAGGCTCGAAAGTGATCGGCATACTTTCATACCGTACAATTGTACATTATCTTGCGAAAGAGCATGAGAAGGAGATAAGTGGGATATAATGCAGAGCTTTTTTGAGTTACTCGAAAAAAACCAGGATATCCTGCTCTCGACGATTTGGCGTCATTTGCAGTTATCCGTCGTCTCCCTCCTATTTGCACTGTTGATAGCCCTACCGCTCGGTATCTACCTTACGCGTAACAAACGAATCGCCGAACCGATTATCGGCGTAACGGCTGTATTGCAGACCATTCCTAGTCTGGCTCTGCTTGGCTTTATGATCCCGCTTATCGGTATTGGTCCTACTCCGGCTATTATTGCTTTAACCGCTTATGCACTGCTACCGATTCTACGCAATACATATACTGGAATTAGTGGTGTAGACCCGGCATTAATCGAGGCTGCAACCAGTATGGGAATGAATTCCCGGCGTCGTCTCACCAAAGTAGAGCTTCCTCTCGCAATGCCTACCATTATGGCCGGTATCCGTACAGCAATGGTACTAATTGTAGGAACGGCCACGCTGGCTGCCCTTATCGGCGCAGGAGGCCTCGGCGATTTGATTCTTACGGGTATTCAGCGAGCGGATAACGCGTATATTCTACTGGGAGCCATTCCCTCAGCTCTGCTCGCCATTTTACTCGATGTACTTCTCCGCTTTACTGAAAAGCGTTCCATGAGTTCGTCTTTTAAGCCGATTCTTGCAGTTATGGCTCTCCTGGTAGGTCTTATCGCTTCCCCCTTTTTTATTCAAGGAGGAAAAGCCGATATAGTACTAGGTGCAAAGCTTGGTTCAGAGCCTACTATCCTTATTAACATGTACAAAATTTTAATCGAGGAGCAAATCGAATTAACTGTAGAGCTTAAGCCTAATCTAGGCGGAACTGATTTTCTTTATAATGCAATTAAAAAAGGGGATATCGATGCGTACCCCGAATATACGGGGACTGCAGTCGTTACACTGATGAAGCAGCGGCCTGTCAGCAGCGATGCAAAAGAAGTATATGATCAAGCAAAAAAATTGATGGCCGACCAAAACCTGATTTATCTTAATCCGATGAAGTTTAACAATACATATGCTCTAGCCGTAAAAAAGGATTTCGCCAAGCGGTTGAATCTAAAAAAAATATCAGACCTAAAAGTACATACAGATAAGTTAAAGGCCGGCTTTACATTCGAATTTAAAGACCGAGAAGACGGATATAAAGGTATACAAAAACAGTACGGCTTAAATCTTCCCAATATCCAAACTATGGATGCGGGCCTGCGCGCCAAAGCGATCGGGACTGGAGATATAAATCTCATCGATGCTTATTCTACCGACGGCTATATGATTGAATATAAACTGGTGGCTTTGGAAGATGACAAAAATCTTTTTCCACCTTATCAAGGCGCACCTTTAATCAGAAGAACAACCCTTGAAGAACACCCTGAATTGGAAAACATCCTAAATTCGCTAGCTGGTAAGATTAGCGAAGAGGAAATGATGGAGATGAACTATCGAGTAGATTATAAAGATGAAGCTGTCGACAAAGTAGCACGTGAATTCCTTGAAAAGAATGGATTGATAAAAAGAAAATAGCCACATTTATCTTTATAAAGATGAACGTGGCTATTGAAGAGAAAAAGCGGATAACCAGAAAGGAAATCAGTGTATATCCCTTTGGTTTTCTGCTTTTTTATTAAACGCTTGTTTAAATAAAAAAGACCTTACATTACTGTAAGCGTCTAAGTGAAGCGGGTGATGGGAATCGAACCCACGTATTCAGCTTGGAAGGCTGATGTTCTACCATTGAACTACACCCGCACATAT